>JAAYSR010000255.1 GCA_012518325.1 Bacillota bacterium | reverse complement strand
TCATTGTACTTCTCCTTGGCAGGATAGGGTTCCGTCTGGGTTACGGGGGCGAAGTAACCTGACAGCTCTCCCATCACCAAAGCATCCACTCCGAGCATTTGGCCAAGTCTGATGGCTTGGTCACGATCGGGCGACTGGCCTCTGAGCAGGCCTAAACGAACCAATGCCCATTCCGCCTCTTCCGGAGTAATTACTCTGTAATACTCCGACAGTGTCCGCATAATTTGCTGCTCTACCTCATAAGAAATGGAATAGTCATTCGTAAAATTATCGAAGAACAAAACAGCAACTGTGTTTCCTCCTCCAACCTGCACCTTAGGAGGCACCATCACCTGCTCATAGCCGGCACAGCCAGCCAGGAGCAATGCCAGAAGCACTAACAAACCTAATTTGCGTTTCATCTTCTTCCCCCGTTTCACTGCAGACTCGCTGCTCAACATATTGTTTATTTCGCCAGCCACAATCATTTCCCTACCAGTAAAGTCCAATTCTGCCCAAAGATTCTCCCCTCAACCTCAGTGTGCCTCCTATTAAAAGAATATGCACAGAAAGGAAATAATGGGGAGATACTAGAAGTAAAAGAGGTTAGCTCTTAACGTGGCACAAGGAGGTACGCTCATGCGCAATGAAATTTACCTGGACAACAGCGCCACTACTCCAGTAGCTGAAGAAGTACTCCAGGCGATGGAACCTTACTGGAGGATTCAGTACGGTAATCCCTCTTCACCCCATCTCAGGGGCGTAGCGGCGGAAAACACGCTCAACTCAAACCGCAAGCAGCTCGCCAGGCTCCTGCAGGCTGAGCCTGAGCATCTCTACTTCACAGCCAGCGGAACCGAGGCCAATAATATTGCCATCTTAGGCGCAGCAAGCTCACCATTTTTTCGGCGCAATCCCGGCCACATCATCACAACCCCCATTGAGCACCCCTCCGTCCTGAGAGTAATCGACCACTTAAAAGAGCTCGGCTGGTCTGCCTCTTACCTGAAGGTCGACAGATACGGGCACGTCGATGCCCAGGAGGTCGCCTCCCTGCTGCAGCCCACAACCAGAATTGTCAGCGTAATGCTGGTCAACAACGAACTTGGCACCATCGCGCCTGTAAGGGAGATTGGCAGGCTGATTGATGCAGCCAACAGGGAAAGGCAGCATAAGATCGTTTTTCATGTAGATGCAGTACAGGCCCTGGGCCATGTACCGATAAGCATTCCGGACTTAAAGGCCCACCTGGTCAGCTTCAGCGGCCACAAAATCTTCGGGCCAAAGGGAATCGGCCTCCTTTACGCAAATCGCCAAGCCCAGCTGCGGCCCATCATGTTCGGAGGCGATCAGGAGCGGGGCCTACGGCCAGGCACAGAAAATATTCCTGCTGTGGTAGGTTTGACTAAGGCAGCCCAGTTGGTTCTAGACAGTCTCGCAGAGAATGTCCAGCAGCTTGAGGAGCTGCGTCAAGCACTGATTGAGGGCATCAAGACAATTCCTAATTCCCGCATCAACAGTCCGCTGCATGGTGCACCCCATCTGCTAAATGCCAGTTTCCCCGGGGTGCGGGGTGAAGTACTAGTACATTTCCTCGAACAAAAACGCATTTTTGTGTCCATGGGCGCCGCCTGCTCCTCCAAAAAGAAGGGCGCCTCACATGTACTGGAGGCTGTCGGCCTGGATCAGGAAGACATCTTGTCTGCCATTCGTTTTTCCCTGGCACCGACGCTGACTCTTGACCAGATCCAGTACGTAGTTTATAGTTTAAAGGAAACTGTAGAGGAAATTCGCAACATCTATATTTAAGGAGATGCTTATGTACCCGTTGCTTCTAGTCCGTTACGGCGAACTAAGCCTTAAAGGACGCAATCGAAAAACCTTTGAAGATATTTTACTGAACAATATACGTTCTGCCCTGGCTGATTTGCCCCACGGCAGGCTCACTAAAACCTACGGGCGGGTTTATCTGGAAACCAAAGACAATTGGGCTGAACTCGCCGAGAGGCTGCAGGGCATTTTTGGCATTGTCTCAGTCTCACCTGTACTCAGGCGGGAACTGGATCTGGAACAGATCAAGGAAGGGGCTTCGCTGGTAGTCAAAGATACGCCGGGCAGTACGTTTAAAGTAGGGGTACGGCGCCCATACAAGGCCTTTCCTCTCAACTCGCCAGAACTCTGCCATGCCTTAGGCGGCCACATCCTGCGCAATTTTTCCCATCTTAAGGTTGATGTGCACAACCCTGACTTTGTGCTGGATGTGGAGATTCGCCAGGAAGGAGCTTTTCTGTACTCCCAGACCCTGCCCTGTCTGAGGGGTTTGCCCGCGGGGTCATCCGGAAAGGGACTGCTGCTGCTCTCAGGCGGCATAGACAGTCCTGTGGCAGGATTTCTGTCCATGAAGCGGGGCGTTAAGATCGAAGGCCTGCACTTTTATTCCTACCCCTTTACATCGGAAAGATCTAAGGCCAAAGTGGTAGAGCTGGCCACCCGCCTCGCCCCTTATAACGGTCATGGTGTATTCAAACTGTGGATAGCCTACTTCACCGAGATTCAAAAGGCGCTGCAGAAAGGTTCTTATCCCAACCTGTCCATTACTCTGATGCGCCGTTTTATGCTGCGCATCGCCTCTAAGCTGGCCCAGCGGGAAAAGGCCCTGGCTCTGATTACAGGAGACAGTTTGGGGCAAGTGGCAAGCCAGACCATGGAGAGCATCCACGTGATCAATGAAGTAACAAACATGCCGATCTTCAGGCCGTTGATCGGCATGGACAAACAGGAAATCATTGATCTTTCTGTTTCCATCGGCACCTACGAGACATCCATTCTGCCCTACGAAGACTGCTGCACAGTCTTCGTACCAAAAAACCCTGCCACCAAGCCCAAGCTCGAACAAGTTTTGCGGGCGGAAGCAGAACTTGATGTGGATGGGCTGGTAAGCGAAGCCATTGAAAAGACAGAGCTCTTGGAGCTCCGCAATTAATACGTTGTAAATTTGTACCTTTTTGCAGGAAAATTCATTTATTTGACGAACACTACAGAAACCCTATGATTAGGAGCGTTCCCAAATGCACAAGAATCCACCTGATTTGGAGGCTTTGCTGGCAGAAATCGAGCGTTTGAAGCTGGAAAATGCAATTTTACGTAAAGCTGCAGGCATTCAGGTGTCGCCTGCGCCAGACCCGCAGCAGCCTCACGTGACGCACGATGAGCGAAAGGCGCTGCTGCGGAAGACAGTGTGAAGCAATAGTTGCCAATATGATCGAAAAGACCCAAATGGGTCTTTTCTGCATATTAGTTCCTGTATTCACTACTTGCGATAAATGCCAATGCCCAGGATCCGGCCTAGGTTGGCCTGGGGATCCACTGTAACATCCAGGCTGCCGTCGACGGAGGTTAGGAGTGTGGTTACTCCCGGCCCATGTCCGGCCAGCAGACAGTCGGAATGCACGATAATTCCTACAGTGAGTGCTCCCCGGCGGTAGCTGCGGCCAAAACGGTTGTCTGAATCCTCTAGCGCTACCAAATCACCAAACTTAAGCTGATCCAGGCCTAAGGATTTTATTTCTTCCTGATCTGCAGTGGTTATGTCATAATCCCCTGAAGCAGTGGAGGGACTGCCCAACCCAGAACCCATGAGCCGGGCTGGGACTTTAGCTGCCACAGGTACCCACAGCTTGCCCCCTTTTTCCTTAATGCCCAGCTTCCCAAGGAGATCCGGATCCAGGTTGCGCACTGTAACACCAGGATAATCCAGGAGCTGGAGACCCTGGCCATAGGATCTGATTAAGATCTTATCCTCGATAATCAGCTTGTCCAGCACCTCATCGGCAAAGTCGATCAAGACATGTTCAATACCGCCGTGCATGCCGGTGACAACACCTCTTGCTCCTTTAGCTTCACCGGAAACCACCACCGCCTCATTGCCCACGCAGGCCAGAGTGTTATAGGCCTGGTTCTTCCCGCTGCCGCGTTCATCGATGGAAGCGGCAGTGGAAACTCCTGGCTCAACATGATCTCCAGCCCAGCCAAAGGCAGGATGGCCCACTTTTACATTGTAGCTGATCCCGCCTGTACCAGGCAGAACGAAGGGCACTCCTTCACGATCCACCCTGTAGGCACCGTTCCGGCTGGGGGGCGTAATTTGACCCTGCACCGAGAGCTTCACCAATCTGTCAGCGTTCGTCCTCAACATCCTCTGCAACCTCCTTACTGTCTCCCCTGAACCTTGCTGTGAGCCACACCCCCAGTGCTGCTGCACCGATGCCTAACCCGTCAATCAACACATCATTCAAAGTCCCAGTGCGGTAGTACAGGCGGCTTTGGTAGGTCTCATCAGCTAAAGCAACCACCAGCGAAAAAGCAACGGAAAAAGGCAGAGCCAGCCTGCTCAGCCTCTTTGTTTTCCTCGCTGCATAATACACTAATAAGGTCAAAAGGCCATAAGCGAGAACGTGCCCGATTTTTCGGGCAGCGAAAACCAATTCTCTCAGTTCAGCACCGCTCAAATGCGGCAACAACTTAGCCAGCCACCTGCCGGTCTGACTGGCGCTGGAGGCCTCCTGGCCGGCAAATAAAAACATGGCTAGCACATAAACTGCAACAATCGCCCACTGGATCAATATTGTAATCCCCTTCCAAACGGGTACCGGTATAACAAATCCTATGCAAAGCGAGAAAAGAAGAAACGCCTTCGCTTACGATACTCAACTGGCTCATCCTTGGGCTGAAAATCCCCGTCCAAGATACTGCGGGGATTGCCCTCTACCAGTTCCCGGGCCTTGACCTGCCCGACAATGTCCACCAGAGCAGCATAGGCTTCAGGAAGGTTCAGACGGCGGCGCTCGCTGCCGTGTCCGTCGCTGGCCACAAGCTGCACCATATTGCAGTTAAGCATGATCTTAGCTGTATCTTGAATCTTCGAACCAAATCGCCCCAGAATGCTCCCTGAATTCATCTGAATCAGGCACCCTTGCCGCAGCCAGGCTAAGGCCAGGTTGGGATTTTCCACAATTGCGCCGTAGCGTTCGGGATGGGCAATGATCGGGACAATTCCCTTGGTCTGCAGGTCAAAGAGGACTTCCTCCGCGTACATGGGAATCTGCCTCATAGGAAACTCGATCAGGCAGAACTTGCCCTGATCGCCATAGGTAGGTATTTCCCCGGCGTCCATTTCCATGATTCCCAGATCCATCATCAGCTCCGCCCCTGCCACCAATTCTACCCCGATCTGAGCGTTGTTAAACTCGCTGCGCAATTCTTCCACCTTCTGCTTGACCAAGGGCCACTGGGGAAGCTCATAGAAATGGGGTGTTGCGGCTATGGCGGTCACACCCTTGGCTGCGGCGTCCCGCGCCATTGCCAGAGCCATGTCCAAATCCGTCGCCCCGTCATCAACGCCGGGCAAAATGTGGGTGTGCAGATCAATCATTAGACTCGCTCCGCATCGTCATAGTAATAGTAGTACTGATAATTCTTCTGATCCTGGGGACGTACACCATTAAGTACAACCCCCAGCAGCCTCGCCTGAGCCTGATCGAGGAGGGTCTTGGCCTGAATGGC
>JAAYSR010000254.1 GCA_012518325.1 Bacillota bacterium | reverse complement strand
CTTGGCAGAAAAATGACTTGATCTCTCCTGGACAATAGACTATAATGGTTTTTAATCCAAGAAGCGATGAGGAAGCCTACTAAGTGCTGCACGGAACAAGAGAGCTGGTGGGTGGTGCAAACCAGCCCTGTACCTTGGGATCCAACTTCTGAGCCGGGAGACAAGTGAATAAATTGAGGTGAACTGCGTTTTGCAGTTAAACAGGGTGGCAACGCGGGATTAATTCTCGTCCCTGAGCTTTCGAGTTCAGAGACGAGTTTTTTTATTAGCAAAGGGGGATTTGACAATGTTGGACCTGAAAATGATACGTCAAAATCCAGAGAAAGTTCGGGAAGGACTGTCCAAAAAGGGTGAAGATGCGGCCTACTTGGATCAGCTGCTTGCTCTAGATGAACGCCGCCGCAGCATTTTGACAGAGGTTGAGAAAATGAAGGCGACGCGCAACCAGGTTTCGGATGAAATCGCCCGCCTCAAGCGGGAAAAGCAGGATGCCCAGGCCTTGGTTAAGGAAATGGGTGTGGTCTCCCGCCAAATCAAAGAGTTAGACGAGGAGCTCCGCACTGTAGAGAGGGAAATTCAAGACCTGCTCTTGCGCATTCCTAATTTGCCCCACGAATCTGCGCCGACGGGCACCGAGGAAGAGGATAATGTGGAAGTGCGCCGCTGGGGAGAAGCGCCCAAGTTTGACTTTGAACCCCTGCCCCATTGGGAGCTGGGTGTCAATTTGGATATCATAGACTTTGAACGGGCCGGCAAGGTGACTGGAAGCCGCTTCTATTTCCTCAAGGGAGCCGGCGCCCGCCTGGAACGTGCTCTGATTAACTTTATGCTGGATCTGCATACAGCCGAGCACGGCTATCGGGAGATCTTCCCTCCCTTTATCGCGAACCAGGCCAGTGCAACCGGGACAGGGCAGCTGCCGAAGTTCGGCGAAGATATGTTCAAGCTAGAGGGTTTGGATTATTATCTGGTGCCAACGGCTGAGGTGCCGGTGACCAACCTTTATCGGGACGAGATCCTCAGCATCGATGATCTGCCGATCTACCACGTTGCCTATTCGGCATGCTTCCGTTCGGAGGCAGGATCTGCCGGGCGTGATACCAGGGGCATGGTGCGGGTCCACCAGTTTAACAAGGTGGAGCTGGTGAAGTTTGTGCTGCCTGAGACTTCCTATGATGAGCTGGAAAAGCTCACCAATAATGCAGAAACAGTGCTGCAAAAGCTGGGCCTGCCCTACCGGGTCTCGGAAATCTGCACCGGCGACCTGGGCTTTACCGCAGCGAAGAAGTACGATCCTGAAGTCTGGATGCCCAGCTACGGAAGGTACGTCGAGATTTCTTCCTGCAGCAACTTTGAAGACTTCCAGGCCCGCAGGGCGAATATACGCTTCAGGCGGGACAAAGGCTCCAAACCTGAGTTTGTGCACACCCTCAACGGCTCCGGATTGGCCATAGGCCGGACTTTGGCAGCGATTATGGAGAACTTCCAGCAGGAGGACGGCTCCATTGTGGTGCCTGAGGC
Source organism: Bacillota bacterium (assembly GCA_012518325.1). Classification (GTDB taxonomy): domain Bacteria; phylum Bacillota; class Limnochordia; order Darwinibacteriales; family Darwinibacteriaceae; genus UBA5420. The sequence goes on along the minus strand of JAAYSR010000254.1, from coordinate 3,457 downwards.
TCTGCGTCCCTACATGGGAGGGCTCGAACGCATTACGCCAGGCTGTTAGGCTTCTTCCCAAAATAGCCACTTGTTATTAGCAGAAAGTTACGATATAATGTATCAAGTCAAGGAAGGGTGCCAGAGCGGACGAATGGAGCGGTCTTGAAAACCGTCGAGGGTTTGCGCCCTCCGTGGGTTCAAATCCCACCCCTTCCGCCATTTTTTGGAGTGTTATTAATGAAATCGAAAGCAAAAGTTAAAGGAGATTTCATTCTAATTGTCGTAATACTACTTATGGGCTTAGGTACTCTGGCTTATAACCGCATTACAGCGACAAAACAGGGTGATGGCACCAGAGTTTTGCTAGAGGTTGAAGGTCAAGTCATTAACGAGTTCGATCTTTCAGTAGATATGTCGCCGCTCCGCATTGAAACTAGGCATGGATACAATGTCGTCGAAATTGCTGATGGACAAGTTAGGGTGTCTGAAGCAGACTGTCCCGACCTGCTGTGCGTGCACACCGGTTGGCGCCGTCATGCCGGGCAGGTAATCGTCTGTCTGCCTCATTATTTTATCGTAAGGATTGTTGGTGACGAACACGATCAGGACAATTTGGATGGCTTTACCTATTAACTGATAAAGGTGGCGATGATATGGTTAAACAAAAGATACTTATTGTGGACGATGAAGTCTCTATTCAAGAGTTGATCCGCTTTAATCTCGATCAGGCAGGATTTGACACTGAGACAGCAAATGACGGCCTGGAGGCTCTGGAGAAGTTTGAATCCTACAAACCCGACCTCATTGTGCTGGATCTCATGCTGCCGGGCAAAGACGGCTACGACGTGTGCAAGGAGATCAGGCGCACCAGCAACGTGCCCATTATCATGCTGACAGCCAAAGAAACTGAACTCGAAAGGGTGCTGGGCTTAGAGCTCGGTGCAGACGACTACATGACCAAGCCCTTCAGCCCCCTGGAGCTTGTGGCGAGAATCAAGGCGGTGCTGCGCAGGGCCAGCGGCCAGGAAAGCCAGGACGAGAATGAGTACAAAGTAGGCAACATCTTCCTGCAGGTTGACACCAGGGAAGTTACCGTCCATGGTGAACCAGTGGATCTGACCCGCAAAGAGTTTGACCTGCTGCACATTTTCATGCAGAACATGGGGAAAGTGCTGACCCGTGAAGTTTTGCTCCAAAAGGTATGGGGCTATGAGTACGAAGGCGAAACCCGCACTGTTGACGTGCACATTCGCCATTTGCGCCGCAAACTCGGTCCCGAAGGCGAGACTCGCATCGAGACCATCCATGGTGTAGGGTATAAATTGAGGGGGAACTAGCTTGAAGAAGTGGAGCTTCACCAAGCCGTTACTTCTTAAGTTAACATTGTTAGCATTAGTGGTAACCTTACTTTCTGTTGGGGTTACCACGTTTTTTGTCGCGCACTATGCCAAAATCACGCTGCAGGATAGAGTGGCTGCGGAGCTCCTTAGCGAAGAACAGATCAGGGAGATTTATGGTGATCTGATCAAAGGGTCTGTACAGATCGGGATCCTTGTTGCGGCGTTGGCCGTAGGCGTAGCTTATATTCTCAACCGGGCCATTACCGCCCCTTTGCAGGATCTGTTGGTGGCAGTGCGCCGCCTGCAGGAAAGGGAGTTTGGCCGCAAGGTCTTGGTTCAGCGCACCGACGAGATCGGCCAGCTCGGCAAGGCTTTCAACGAGCTGTCAGAAACGCTGGAAGAGCTGTTCTCCACAGTCAGTGACCGGGAAAGCACCCTGGATACCGTTTTGTCCAGCATGGATGACGGGGTGATCGCGGTAAACATGCGGCGGGAAGTAATTTTGGCCAACAGGGCGGCTGCGGATCTGTTCCAGCATGAAGTAGTGGAGATGATGGGCAGAAACCAGTTTGAAGCCACCCGCAACGAAGAACTTTCCCGTCTCTTGGAGAAGACCATGGATGACAGGGTCTCCTTCAGCCAGGAAGTGCGCCTGCGCCCCGGCAGCGAACGGACGCTCGCCGTTACCTGCAGCCCTTTGGAGGATCAGCGGGGCAGGATTCAAGGCGCAGTAGCTGTCATGCGGGATGTTACTTCTCTGCGCCATTTAGAACAGATGCGCCAGGCGTTTGTCGCCAATGTTTCCCATGAGCTCCGCACCCCCCTCACATCCATCAAGGGCTTCTCTGAGACTCTCCTGAACAGCAACTTTGAGGACAAGGCCCTATCTGAACGGTTCCTCAAAATCATTAACGATGAGACAGACCGCATGATTGCCTTGATTAATGATCTTCTAGACTTGTCCCGCATTGAAAGCGGCAAGCAGCCGCTGAAGAAAGAGCCTGTGGACATGAAGCGTGTCTTTGAGGACACGGTGCTGATGCTGCAGGGCAAGGCGGATGAAAAGGGCATTACGCTGGAAAACAATGTCTACACCTCGGCAATCGTGGAAGGTGACGAGAAGCTCCTCAAGCAGGTTGCCTTAAACCTGGTGGACAATGGCGTGAAGTACACGCCCGAGGGGGGGAAGGTTTGGATTGAAGCGGAACAGGGTCTGGACAGTATCGAGTTTATCATCGGCGATACCGGCCTGGGCATTGCCAGTGAACATCTTGACCGACTCTTTGAGCGTTTTTACCGGGTAGACAAGGGACGGGCCCGCCATATGGGCGGTACAGGACTGGGCCTGGCGATTGTCAAGCACATTATTGACAAGCACAAGGGCACCATTGCCGTAGAGAGCAGAGTAGGCAAGGGTACAAAAATAAGGATCACCTTGAAGAAAATGAACTGAAACCGACAGCCGGGCGATTCAAGAATTAGTAGGGACCATCAACGACAGGATTAAAGAGGTAATGAGCACTGCTGCAGCAAGTACAGAGACAGGCGTGCTGACTGGACCTCAGTATATGATAACCGGTTCGATTACAGAGTATCAGATCAGCAAAGAGTCTGGGGGACTTGGACTGGTAATCGCCGGAAAGGGAGGCACCCAGGAGTATGCCCGGGCTTCAGTCGCCTTAGATCTTCGGGTGACCCATCTCAGCAGCGGTGAAGTGGTTTGGGCTGAAAGCCTCAAGGGCGAGATCATTGGCGAGAAAATCGGTATACAGCTCTTCTCCTTCCTGGGCAAAAACATAGTGGAGTTTGAAACTGGGCGGGGCAAGCAGCAGGTGATCAACCTGGTCGTTCGCACTCTCCTGGAAGAAGCAGTCTTCAAATTGGTTCAGTCGGGTGTGCTGACCAACTGATTTCATTAGTATATAAAGCGCTTTGTAATGTAAGGCCAAGATCTGGATTCGTTCTTGGCCTTTTTTTCTGCCCGGAAATAAATTGAGCAGTTAGGAAATTGTATGAGTAAATAGATATCGGGTCTATGATCAAAAGAGGCAGGAAAAAGAGGCCTCGCTCCCAAAGAATGTAGTTGCAACACCAGACACGAAAGGAGCAAGACCTCAAAATGATATCTATTCTGT
>JAAYSR010000253.1 GCA_012518325.1 Bacillota bacterium | reverse complement strand
GGTGTGCCGCAGGTCATGAATCCTCCAATCATCACTCTGCTTCCGTCCCTTACTTTGCTGGCCGCTTCTTTCAGCGGCAAGATCTTCGGCAACGCTTAGCCCTCCCCATGTTTTTTATGTTTTTCTAGCAGGCAAACCCAGGATTTCCCTCGCCTCATCAGGCGTTGCAACTTCTCTGCCCAGCTCCTTGGCAAGCCTTGCGATTCTCGCGGTCAACTCGGCATTGCCCTTTGCCAGCTGGCCTTTGTAAAAATAAATATTGTCTTCGAAGCCGACCCGTACATGGCCTCCCATGGCTATTGCGGCCATTGCCAGCGGAGTTTCATGCCTGCCAATACCCGAGACAGTCCAGGTCGCATCTTTTGGAATGGAATCCACCAGAAAGCAGAGGTTTCTCACACTGCCTGACATGGCACCGGGAACTCCCAGCACAAAATTGAAGTGCAGCGGCGGTTTCACCAAGCCATCTCTAACCAGGCGCATGGCGTTGTCAATCATGCCGGCTTCAAAAACCTCAAATTCCGGTTTTACCCCCCGTTCCAGCATCATGCGGGCTGCCTGCTCATAAAAGCGTTGAGGATTGGAGAATATGTCCTCGCCAAAATTGCAGGTTCCGGTTGAGAGCGTAGCCATTTCCGGATTGAGCTCAACCGGCTGCAGCCGCTCCTCAGCACTGTGCCAGGTTGCTCCCCCTGTGGACGGCTGGAAAATCACCGGACAGCGGGACTCGATCATGCGCTTAATCTCTGCATAAACCGCCTTGTCCTGGGTTGGGCTGCCGTCACTTTGGCGGGCATGCACATGGACAATGGCTGCCCCTGCTTCGTAGGCCTCCAAGGCTGCCTGGCCGATTTCTTCAGGAGTGATCGGCAGATGCGGCTGCTGATCCCGGGTAACCTCCGCCCCGGTCAGCGCCGCGGTGATGATCAACTTTGACACACTGGTCACCTCCTTCTCTGCTTGTCCTTGGGCACCACGCAAACGCCCTTTGCCGTTGCCACGACGATGGGCTCAGCGAGTACGTCCATGGCAGATGGCGCAAGGCCAGGCTCCTGCGGCCTTGTGATCTGCTTATAAGCTGTGAACTCCATCTTGCGCGAGGTATTGCCCACCTCGGTGATCTCGCCAACGGCCTCAATGAAATCCCCTGCATAAACAGGCGCCTTAAACTGTACATCGCTGTAAGTCAAGAACAGACCCTCATCGCCGTCATGGCGGATCAAAAGCTCGGTTGCAACATCACCAAAGAGCTGCAATACGAAAGCACCATCCACCAGCTCTCCCCCATAATGGGCCTGGGAGGCGCTGACCCGAACCCTAATCATACTCTTCATCGATCACTGCCCCTCTCTGTCATTTGCTGTTCTATAACCTTCTCGCCAACTCCTTAACGATAAAGGTACTGACGTGGCGGGCGGTAGTTCCAGGGCCAAACCCGGCATCAAAGCCCAGTTCAGCTGCTAACGCCTGATCGATGCGGGGCCCGCCCACAATCATGATCAGCTTGTCGCGCAAGTTTTCTGCCTCCGCCATTTCAATCAGTTCCGTCAGGTTCTGTATATGTACGTTTTTCTGGGTGACAACCTGGGAAACAAGAACTGCGTCTGCGTTGACTTCCGCAGCCTTCCGCAGAAGCTCCTCGTTGGGCACCTGACTCCCTAAATTGTATGCTTCCATCATCGGGTAGCGTTCCAGCCCATAGTCCCCGCTGTAGCCCTTCATGTTCATAATCGCATCCAGGCCTACGGTATGGGCGTCTGTTCCGGTGCAGGCCCCAACCACTACCACTTTGCGCCCTATTTCCCGTTCAATGAAGGCATTCACCTCATCGAAGCCCATTGCTTCTTCAGCGGTGCCAGTCACAGCTATTTGGTCAAGATCTACGCTGTGGCGGCAGCTGCCGTAAAGGATAAAATGGCTGAAGCCGTGGAGATCCTTCATATTGACAACCTGAACAGCTTCCAGCCCCATCTGCCCTGCCAAGCGCTTGGCAGCCTCTATTGCCGCAGGTCCTGCCGGCACCGGCAGGGTGAAACTCATCTGCACCTGTCCGTCACCCCACGAATCACCATAGGGTTTAATCAAGCGATCATTAGGCCTCACTGCATTCTCCCCTTCCCTGTTGCCGGACCTATGCCCAGCTCCTGCCGCATCCGGTCCATAAAAGGATTGCTGTAATCAATGCCCTTGCGTATCACGCCGTCGCCGCCCTTGCCGCCTTCCTGGGGACGCCTGATGTCAGCGAAGTATCCTTCACTGATGGCCTTTTTCAACCCCTTGGC
>JAAYSR010000252.1 GCA_012518325.1 Bacillota bacterium | reverse complement strand
TTAACGTTGGAAGGTTAATGGGGACAGGCCCCCACACAACTTAGCGAATTTCGGCAGACTCACTTGTTACGCGTGACAGTCCCTCACACAATTTGTCGACTTTTCGTCGAATTGGATAAAATTGTGTGAGGGACTGTCCCCTATTTTACTTTTTTGGCGGTTTCGTAAGCTACGAAAGCCGGACCGACTTCGGTTTCGTCTACAATGATGTCCAGGATAGCCGGCTGTCCGGCGTTGTTGGCTTCAAGGGCACGTTGGAATGCACCTTGCAGGTCATCTGGGTTTTCTACCCGTTCGCCGTAGCAGCCGTAGGCTTCTGCCATAGCCACAAAATCAGGCTGTACTTCAAAGTTGGTGGCAATGAAGCGGTTGCCCAGCGTTACTTGCCCGCGCTTCGGCCAGCCGAAGCTGAAGCTGTTCAGGATTACCCAGGTAATCGGTGCGTTGTGTTGGACCGCGGTGGGAACATCCTGGTTGTACATTTGGAATGCGCCGTCGCCGGTGACACAGACCACCTTTTTGTCGGGCATGGCCAGCTTTACCCCGACTGCACCCATGACGCCAGCGCCCATGCAGGTCTGCTCGCCTGGGGCAATATCTCCATTCCTGTCCAGCACTTTGTAGTAAGGGCTGTAGTAGGACCAGAGATCCTGGCTGCCGTTTTCGTGGACCATGATCGTGTTCTTGCCAAAGACCTGGTTCAGCTCGTAAACAACCCGCTTGCTCCTGATGGGCCGCTCATCGATCTTGCATTCTTCTGCAACGGCAGCCTCCAGGGCTTTTTTCTTTTCCATATTGGCCTTCTTCCGCTCATCCCACTGGGGCTGATCCGTAATCATGTCAAGGATGGAGGTTGTCACCAGCTTGGCATCGCCGAGGATAGCTACATCAGGTATCCAGTTGCGGCTCAGTTCAAAAGCTTCTATGTCGATTTGGATTAACTTGGCGTCCTCAGCCTTGTGGGTCCAGCTGCCGGTCTGGAACTCCTCGTTGCGGGATCCGACTGTGATAACCAGGTCAGCGTCGTGATAGGTGTCAATGCCTAAGCGGTTGCGATACATGCCGACCTGGCCGAAGGCCAGCGGATGGTCTTCCTCGATGATTCCCCGCCCGCTTGGGGTGGTCATGATCGGCGCTCCAAGGCGCTCTGCCAATGCCTTGATCTCGTCATGGGCACCGGAGCGCCTTGCTCCGCCGCCGGCTACAATCAAAGGCCTTTTAGCTTCGGAAATAATGTCCACAGCTTGGCGAACCAGGCTGGGATCACCCATCGTTCTAATGTATCTCTTGGCTGGTACATAATCCGGGATCTCTGCTACAGCTCGGCTTACGTTTTGGGGCAGCTCGATGAAAATCGGCCCGGGCTGTCCATTGGTAGCAAGATAAAACGCCCTGTGCATCACCCAGGGGATTTTTGCCGGGTGGGGGATTTTCACACTCCACTTGACAATGGGCTTCATAATTCCGACCTGGTCGGTCTCCTGAAAGGCCCCCTTGCCGTCTTTCAATGCGTCTACGCCAGGGGCGATAGCAATTACCGGGGCACAGGTGGCCGCGGCTTCCAGGAGGGGTGCGGTTAGATGCATAACCCCGGGACCCTCACTTGCATAGCACACAGCCGGCAGACCTGTGGCCAGGGCTTCCGCCATAGCCATGAATCCGCCTGCGGCCTCGTGGCGAACCTGGATCGCCTTAATAGACGATTCGTCGTAGAGATCGTCGTACAAATCTTCGGGGCTGCTCGGCAGACCATAGACAAACTTTATTCCTTCCATTTTTAGTGCATTCACTACTGCCTGCCAACCAGTCATTTTTGCCATGTTTTTCACCTCGTCTATTGCTTTTAGCTGCCAGGCAGAACATTATCAGCCGGCAGCCGGTACGTCAGTCTTGCGACTATAGTCTACCATAAAAGGAAGATAAGTAAAGTTTAGCCAGATTTAGGCGGAAATATCAACTGTGCCGCCCCTCCTAGGGTTATTATCAAAAGGATCTGATTTTAGGCACAATTATAAGGGGAAAGGGAAGTAAG
>JAAYSR010000251.1 GCA_012518325.1 Bacillota bacterium | reverse complement strand
AACGCTGCGGATCTCTCCGGCAATGGCTGCAACAACTTCAGGATCAATTCCGTAGCCGCTGCCCCCTAAAGCCTCTCCGCTCAACTTAAGTACAACTCGATGGTATTTTGGCACTGCCATCGACATCTCTCCTTTATTATTCTTCGCCCTGATGCAGATCCCTCCACTTAAAAAAAGAGAACACCTAGGTGTTCTCTTAATTTCCCATCTGGGCCATAACCTCGGCTGCGAAATCATCTTCTCGCTTGGCCAGTCCTTCGCCCCGCTCGTAACGGGCAAACCGCCTCACGGAAATCTTTTCCCCGATCTTCGCTACCTTTTGGTTGAGCAGATCGTTGACGGTTATATCCGGATCCTTTACAAAGGGTTGTTCTAAGAGACAAACCTCTTTGACATAGCGGTCGATGCGACCCTCTACAATTTTGTCAATGATATGGGCCGGCTTGCCTTCGTTTTCGGCAATGGTCCGGTAGATTCCGCGCTCGTGCTCCAGCACTTCCTCGGGAATCTCTTCCCTGGAAACATACTCGGGCTTCGAGGCAGCAATATGCATGGCAATGTCTCTTGCTAACTCACGGAACTCATCTGTCTTGGCGACAAAGTCGGTTTCGCAGTTAACTTCCACCAAAACGCCGATTCTTCCACCCATGTGGATGTAAGATTCAACGACGCCTTCAGCGGCAATGCGACCGGCCTTTTTAGCAGCTGCTGCCAGGCCTTTTTCCCTCAAATAGTCAACTGCAGCGTCCATGTCACCGTTTTTCTCGATCAGCGCTTTTTTGCAATCCATCATGCCTGCACCGGTTTTTTCCCGCAATTCTTTAACCATGGCGGCAGTAACATTAACCTCAGCCATAAGAACCCTCCTTCAATGTTCATAAAAAAGGGGTGAGAGCATCCTCCCACTCCCCTTTCCTGTACGTTTACTCTGCGTCGTCGGCAGAATTGTCTTTGGTTTCGATGTCAGTTTCAGCGTCGGCAGCTGTGGCTTCTTCCTCTGTGTCCTCAGCAAAGCTGGCGCCTTCTTTTGCTTCAACAACAGCGTCAGCCATGGTTGTGGTCAAGAGCTTAACGGCACGAATAGCATCGTCGTTGCCTGGAATCACATAGTCAATCTCATCGGGATCGCAGTTAGTATCAACGATGGCAACGATGGGGATACCCAGCTTCCTTGCTTCAGCCACTGCAATGCGTTCTTTCCTTGGATCTACCACAAAGACGGCGCCCGGCAAAGTCTTCATGCCCCGAATTCCGCCCAGGAAACGGGTTAGGCGCTCGAGTTCCTTGCGCAGCTCGATTACTTCTTTCTTAGGCAGTACCTCAAAGAGACCTTCTTCTTCCATTTTTTCAATGGCTTCCATCCGGGCAATGCGGGAGGAAATCGTCTTAAAGTTGGTCAGCATTCCGCCGAGCCATCTTTGGTTGACGTAGAACATTCCGCACCGTTCTGCCTCATCACGGATTGTCTCCTGTGCCTGTTTCTTGGTACCTACAAACAAAACCGACTCCCCGCCTGCTACAGTGTCACGGATAAAGGAGTAAGCCTCCTCCACCTTCCGCACTGTCTTCTGGAGATCGATGATGTAAATACCATTTCTTTCTGTGAAAATGTACTCAGCCATTTTCGGATTCCATCTGCGGGTCTGATGCCCAAAGTGAACGCCGGCCTCTAACAACTGTTTCATTGTAATAACGGCCAAATCGCCCACCTCCTCTCTTTGTTTTTGGTCCTCCGCTTCCTTCATCCAGGGACAAAACCAGAGCGGCAACCCTGTCTCCTGTCAAGAAACGTGTGTAATCTTACACCACTTGCTAATATAGCACATTTATTCACGTTCAGCAAGGGGTTGGCTGCCTTT
>JAAYSR010000250.1 GCA_012518325.1 Bacillota bacterium | reverse complement strand
TTAAGAAAGGCCTTCCAGGAGGCAGAACAGGCTTACCTGGATCTTAAGACCGAACTGGAGAAGAACCAAGCCCTCCTCAAGGATCAGCAGGAACGGCTTGTGCAGGCCACAGATGCCAAGGATACAGCGGAAAGGGAGTATATCGCCAAGTGCCTGGCCTGCGGCTTTGCGGATCAGGCAGCTTACCAGGGAGCCCTAAAGACCGAGGCAGAGCTGGAAGCTCTAAGAGAACTGACCAGCGCCTACGAGAAAGAAGTGCAGAGGGTGGAACAGGAATGCCAGAGGCTGCTGCAGGAAACAAAGGATCAGCAAAAACCCGATTTGGAGGCACTAGAGCAGCTTAAAACCAAGCTGGAAAGGGAGAAGGAACAGATTGACCAAGCCCTTCAGAGGGTTAACACCCGCCTGGGTGTGAACCAGCCTATCCTGGCAGCTGTTCAGGCCGGGCTGGAAAAGCTCAGTACCTATCAGCGGCAGTACCTTCTGCTCAGCAATTTATCCAGGACAGCCGGGGGCACTCTGGCAGGGCGGCAAAAGCTGGCCTTTGAGCAGTATGTCCAGGCCTTTTACTTCACCCAGATTCTCCATGAGGCCAATAAGCGGCTGAAGATTATGACCAACAGCCGTTATGAGCTTCTGCGCCGGGAGGAACCGGAAAGCCTGCAGTCCCAGACCGGGCTGGAGATAGATGTTTTGGACCATTACACCGGCAGGGTCCGTTCGGTGCGCACCCTCTCCGGCGGTGAGTCCTTTAAGGCTTCCCTGGCGTTGGCCCTGGGGCTCTCTGATGTAATTCAAAGCTCGGCAGGGGGAGTTGAGATCAGCACACTCTTTGTGGACGAAGGTTTTGGATCTTTGGATGCTGAATCACTGGAGCAGGCGATTCAGATTTTAGCCAGCCTTACTGAAGGTGACCGGCTGATTGGGATCATCTCCCATGTAGAAGAGCTGAAAGAGAGAATTGACAGGCAGATCGTGATCGAAAGGACCACAGCGGGCAGCAGTACTGTAAAAATCTGCTCGTGACTAATTCGTAAATTTGTTATAATTGTATCAGGGCCTGGCCCTTATCCGTGAAAGGAGCTGTGAGATGAGAAAGAGACTGTTTTTCACCTGTGCATTACTGGCTTTAATTGTATTAGCTGGCACATTCGGTGCAGGCAGCGCGGCAGCGGCGCCGGATCTTGCCGGCAGCTGGGCAGGCGCTTTAGAGCTTCCCGGTGCCGAACTTGAAATGATTTTTCACATTACCCCTGAGGCAGACGGCATGTGGTCAGGGACGCTGGATGTACCCGCCCAGGGAGCAGAGGGAATCCCCATTACCGAAGTCAAGATTGAGGATGGAACTGTCGTCTTTAACGTTTCCCTGATTGCCGGAGTGTACTCTGGCAGCCTGAGCCCAGACGGTCTCAGTTTGGCAGGGGTCTGGGAACAGAGCGGCATGAAGATACCCCTGACCCTGGAGAAGGCGATGGAAAAACCGGCTGGACCGAACCGTCCCCAGGAGCCTCAGCCGCCGTATCCTTACGGGGAAATTGAAGTGCGCTATCCCAACCCAGAAGCAGGCATCGAACTGGCAGGCACTTTGACTGTGCCGGAAGGCGAAGGGCCGTTTCCAGCGGTGCTTCTGATCAGCGGTTCAGGTGCCCAGGATCGCAATGAAGAGCTGATGGGCCACAAACCCTTCCTCGTTTTGGCAGACTATCTCACCAGAAGAGGGATTGCAGTACTGAGGGTTGATGATCGTGGCGTAGGGGAATCTACAGGCAATTTTGCCACCGCCACCACTTTGGATTTCACCAGTGATGTTCTGGCCGGTGTAGAGTTTCTCAAAACCAGGCCTGAGATCGACGCTGCCCGCATTGGCTTGATCGGCCATAGCGAAGGCGGCCTGGTTGCTCCTTTGGCGGCCAGGGCAAGCTCCGATGTGTCCTTTATCGTGCTTATGGCGGGACCTGGGGTCAACGGCGAAGAAATCGCCTATCTCCAGTCCGACCTGCTTTTAGAGGCAGCAGGGATGCCCCAGGCGGTAAAGGATGAGCAAAGGGCTGTCCAGGAAGCGCTCTTTGCCATTGCCAAGACGGAAGAAGATCCGGAAAAGGCAGCGGAAGAGATGAAAGCTCTGCTCCTTGCGCCCTATGCGGGACTTTCCGAGGAAGAGCTTGCAGCCCTAGGCGATGTGGAAACAGCCGC
>JAAYSR010000249.1 GCA_012518325.1 Bacillota bacterium | reverse complement strand
GAAGGATAGAGCTGCCTGCACATTCCGGGGAAGGACTGCCAATATGGATAAATGAGGAGCGATCCGCATGAAAATAGCAATAATTGGGGCTGCCGGTGTGCGCACCCCCCAACTGATCAGGGCACTTTTTCACTATAAGGATGAGTTACAGCTGGACGCCATTCATCTGATGGATATTGATGAACAGCGTCTGGAAAACATGGGGCTGATTGTCAAGGAAATCGGATCCCGGCTTGCCCCCGGCATTCAGCTGCTCTTTACCAGCGATGCTCAAAGGGCTTTGAAAGGCATCGACTATGCCTTTTTCTCAATTCGGGTCGGGTCTATCAATTCCAGGGTGCTGGATGAGCAGATTCCCCTGAGGCACGGAGTACTTGGCCAGGAAACCACAGGTCCTGGCGGGTTTTCCATGGCTCTGCGCACCATACCGGCGATGAAAAAGTATCTGGAAATTCTCTCTGCGGAGTCGCCCGATGCCTGGGCCATCAACTTGACCAACCCTGCCGGTCTGATCACTCAGGCCCTGGTTGAGGAAGGTTTTCGGCAGGTTGTCGGAATCTGCGATTCCCCCACTGAACTGTTCAAGGATATCGCCAATGCAATTGGCTTAGATCCTGGCCGCTTATGGTTCGACTATTTCGGCATTAACCATCTGGGCTGGATCAAGCGGATCCTGTTCAAGAAAAGGGATATTCTGCCTGAAGTGCTGCAAAATGACAGGGCCCTGTTAAGGCACGGGCGGGAAATGATTTCCCCGGACTTCATCCGTTCCCTAGGTGTCATTCCCAATGAGTATTTGATGTTTTATTACCGCACCCGGAATATTGTGGAGGGGCTGCAGAAGGCCGGAATCACCAGAGCTATGGTCATTGACGAGCTGAATAAGCGCCTTTTTGCTTCGCTGCAGCAGCTCCAGGACACTCCCGGCGAGCGTAAAGAGGCTTATCGAATCTATCAGCATTACTCCCGGGCCCGGGATGCAACCTATATGCAGCTGGAAACGGACAGTACAATTGGAACCTCCCAGAACGGGCTGGAAAGGCTGATTGAAAAAGTATGGGAAGAAAACAGGGAAGGCCCTGCTAACCCTGGGGATGAACCTGCAGGCTATTCCGGCATCGCCCTCCAGGTGCTGCGTGCGCTGCATGGCACCAGGACTGCAGTCACCACCATCAACACGATTAACGGCTCCACTGTCCCCTGCCTGGATCCCGGCGATATCGTTGAGGTTCAGTGCTATATAGATCAAAACGGTGTGCATCCCTACCAAATCGAAGGGACCATACCCGAACACTGCCGCGGTCTGCTGCAGGCAGTCAAGTCCTATGAACGCCTGGCTGTGCAAGCAGCACTAACTCAGTCTTATGACCTGGCCCTCCAGGCCCTCGCGGTCCATCCCCTGGTTCCAGATGCGCTGGTGGCGAAAGAAATCCTCGATGACCTGTGTGCGGTTCATCAGGACTTTATCACACTCCAATAAGCAAAAAGAGGTTTCCCAACCCGGGAAACCTCTTTTTCTTTAGTGCCGCCGCTCCAAGCTTACCTTGGCCGTAATCGGATAGTGATCCGAGGGCAGTATCCCATTTACCGCGAAATCCAGCACTTCTGCAGCCAGGACTGAGACGTCCTGGGTTGTAAAAATATAGTCAATGGGACCTGGGGCTGCCGTACCCCTGAAACCGTGGAAGGTGCCCACCTCTCCTTTACCCTGCCTGTGGAGGGCATCAACCAGGCGGCTGCGCAAAAATTGGATCGGCGGGCTGTCCGGTCTGCAGTTGAAGTCGCCTGTCAAAAAACAGGGCATGCCGTTTTTAACGAACTTGTCCATCTCCTGCCAGATCAGCTCTGTCCCTCTTTCCCTGGCTTCACTGCCCTGATGGTCCAGATGGGTGTTGAACACCGCCAGCTTTCTGCGGCTGG
>JAAYSR010000248.1 GCA_012518325.1 Bacillota bacterium | reverse complement strand
TACCTTGCGGTGGCCAAAGGCACTGACGCTGATCTTTGCGGATGAGCGTGTGGAAAGTGTCTTCTTAGCTGCCTCCGCCCTTTGACGCAGGTCATGCTGCACTTCCAAATCATCGAATAAGTCCACACCAAACTCTTTAGTAAAAATGTCGTTGACATAAAGCATGATGCGCTCATCAAAGTCTTTGCCGCCAAGCATGTGGTCGCCGTCTGTGGCAATCACCCGGATTTCCCCTTGGTTCACCTGCATCACGGTGACGTCAAAGGTTCCGCCGCCCAGATCGTAAACCATTATGGTCTGCCTGCCCGATACATTGAATCCATGGGAAAGGGCGGCAGCCGTTGGTTCATTGATGATCTTCAGGACGTTGAGACCGGCAATTCTGCCAGCATTGAGCGTCGCCTGGCGCCGAATGTCATCGAAGTAGGCCGGGACAGTGATCACCACATCGCGGATCTTTTCGCCGACGAGCATCTCTGCATCCTGCTTCAGCTTTTTAAGAATAAAGGCTGAAATCTCTTCTGGACCGTATTCCCGGCTGCCATGGACGAAGAGGTAATCGGGGTTGCCCATCTGCCGCTTGACAAACTCCACAACATTTTCCGGTTCGGTAATGGCGCTGTGCTTGGCAATGGTGCCCACTACAACGCTTCCATCCGCCGACATCATCACTGCTGACGGAGTCAGCCGCTCCCCCTCCGCATTGGGTATAATCTCCGGCTTTCCATACTTGTTTAGGATCGCGATAGTGGAAAAGGTGGTTCCTAGGTCAATACCTACTGGAATTGTCATGTCTGTTGCCCTCCTTCAGCTTGATACTTGGCCACAACCACTTCTTCAGCACGGATCAAGCCCTGCTCTGAACGAAAACCCCTGCGCACAACCTTCAACACCTTGTTGTCCTGGCCGGGGTCATCGGTAGATTCAGTGTCCACAGCCCGCTGCACACTGGGGTCAAAGTACTCAGGCGAAGGGTCAATCAAATCAATGCCGCGCCGGTACAAGATTTCCAGAATCTCGACAAGTACAAACTCAGCAAGCTCTGAACAGCCGGAACTCTCCTGGTTTTCACCGGAGAGCTCCCTCAGGCAGCGCACTACATTGTCATACAGGAGAATAAGATCTTTATAAACGCCTAAGAGCGATTGCTCAACAAAGTTGTTCTTGTACATGGCGAGTTCTTCATAAAGCGTTTCAAAAGCCTTTTCCTTCTGAGCGTCATAGCGTATCTTGTCTTGGTACAGTTCCAGCATCTGAGTTACTTTCTCGTTCAGCTCATCCAGTTGCGCGAGCCAGAGATGAGATGTCCGCACAGCAATCCTCCTAGTTCACTACATTCTCACGAAACATAATCCCTTTTCAGGGCATTACATTCGTATTCTGCATTATTAGGTAAAATCCTCCACCTGGTTTTGTTAATGGGCAGGCAGAAGCTGCTTGTCCTCAGCCTACCTCAAGAACCTCCTCAGGATCTGCATCTTTCCCTTGCTGTCATAGGGAGGATAGCGCAAAGGCAGATCCATGCGCTTAGCCCGTTTCACAACCCCCTTGGCATGGGTGAAGGCTGCAAAGCTGTCCTTCCCGTGGTAGCTGCCCATGCCGCTCTTGCCCACTCCGCCGAAGGGAAGGTGGATGTTGGCCACATGCATGATGGTATCGTTGATGCATCCACCTCCGTAGGAAAGACGTGCCGTCACCAACTCCTCCATTTCCTTGCTCTCTGTGAACAGGTACAGCGCCAGGGGCTTTTCACGGCGCGCCAAAAAACGGAGCATTTCCTCCCGATCATCATAGGTCAGGATGGGCAGAATCGGCCCAAAAAGTTCTTCCTGCATTACGGGGCAATCCCAGGTAACACCCTCCAGGATGGTCAGTTCGATTTTGCGCTCCTGGGGATTGCTCCTTCCGCCATACACGACATTGCCCGTGTCAATCAGCCCCGTCAGGCGTTCAAAATGATGCTGATTGACGATACAGGGCAGGTCCTTATTGTTCAGCATCTCTTCCCCCAAAAGAAGGGGAATGGCTTGCTTCATTGCACCCACCAAAGCGTCCTTTACGCTGCTGTGTACCAAGACATAGTCAGGGGCAACGCAGGTTTGGCCGGAGTTGATGCTCTTGCCCCAGATGATGCGTTTCGCTGCCAGAGCCAGATCTGCTGTTTCATCCACAATGCAGGGGCTCTTTCCGCCCAGTTCCAGCACTACCGGCGTTAGATTCTTGGCAGCCCGCTCCATAATCTCCCTGCCCACATTTACACTGCCTGTAAAGAAGATCAAGTCAAACTCCTCATCGGGCAAATCCCGGCTCCCAGCTTCTCTCCCTTCAACTACAGCAATGAATTCCTCAGGAAAGGCCGAAAGGAGCATCTCCTTAACAACAGTAGAAGTCGCCGGCGCACTGGCCGACGTCTTCAGTACAGTGCAGTTGCCGCCGGCAATGGCGCCGATCAGGGGCATCATCAGAAGCTGGAAGGGGTAGTTCCAGGGAGCTACAATCAAAACAACCCCGTAGGGATCGCGGTAGAGGCGGCTTGTGGAGGGGAAATGGGTTAAGGGCGTTTTAACGCGCCTTGGTTTCGCTAAGCTAGGCAGTTTTCGGATCATGTAGCTCAACTCGTGCAAAGTGACGCCAATCTCAGTTGCATAAGCCTCAAACTCGCTTTTGCCCAGATCCTCATAGAGGGCCTGGAGTATCTTGCCTTCAAAATCCAAGATGGCCCGTCTAAGCTTTTTTAGGTTATTTACACGCTCGCTGACAGGCAACGTCTTACCGCTAAGAAAGTATTCCCGCTGCCTGTTTACCAGCTCCTTATTGTTCATTGCCACTCTCCTTTACTTGCTGGGAAAGCAGCCTGGAGATTGAGTAATCAGAAGTT
>JAAYSR010000247.1 GCA_012518325.1 Bacillota bacterium | reverse complement strand
CCTTCGGCAGGAAACTGTGCGCTAAATATAGAATGGACAGGAATGGCTTACAAGGAGGGGTAAGGGATGCGAGTTGTAGTAAACGGCGCCGGAGGAAAAATGGGCATTGAGGTGTGCAAAGCAGTACAAAACGCTCCGGATCTGCACCTGGCCGGGGGGGTTGATCCCAGAGAAAGGGTGCTGCAGACCGGTGCACGAACCTTTGCCAATCTGAAGGATGCCCTTGATGCAATTGATGTTGACGTGGTGGTTGATTTCACCACCCCTGCAGCGGTAAGCCAAAGCATGGAAACGTGCCTGCAGTATAATGTGCCTATGGTCATTGGCACAACCGGCTTTAGCGAGGAAGACCTGAAGGAGTGGCAGGTCAGGGCGCTGCAGGAAAACTGGAAGGCCATCATTGCGCCCAACTTTGCCATCGGCGCGGTTCTTATGATGAAATATGCCCAAGAAGCTGTGCGCTTTTTTGAACACGCAGAGATTATTGAGTATCATCATGCTCAGAAGCTTGATGCTCCCTCAGGAACAGCTTTGCGGACACGAAAACTTATGCAGGAAGTGCATCAGAGGGAAATTCCCATTCACAGTGTGCGCTCTCCAGGTTTGGTTGCCCATCAGGAAGTTATCTTAGGCTTGCCGGGGCAGACATTGACGATTCGCCATGATTCCAACAATCGCGAAAGCTTTATGCCTGGGGTACTGCTGGCAATCAGGCAAATTCCCCGCATTAAAGGAGTAGTCGTAGGACTAGAACATATTCTCTTCACCGACATATAGTACTAATGAGTTACGGTGAGGAGGGTTTGTTATGGGTCGTCAACTGGCAGGTGTGTCCTTGGCAATGCTTGGCTGCGACCAGCGTGAGATCGGCCTGGCTGAAGCGTTGGTTGAACTTGGGACAGACTTGCGTCTTGTGGGCTTTCCCAGGGAGGGTGCCCTCAAGCGGGCCCTGCATTTTGATGATCCAGTTGAGGCAGTTCGGGGTGCCCAGGCCGTGATAGGCCCCATGAGCAACACTGATGATGAGGGTTTGATTACAGCAAACTTAAGGGACGGCAAACCCATTAATTTGGCTAAAACAATTCCTGCAATTCCGCGACATACGCCGCTTTTAATTGGGGTTGCCAAACCCGTTATCCGGGGGCTTGTCACGCAGTACGGACTTGTGCTTGTGGAAATGGCTGAAATTGATGAGATTGCTGTGCTCAACTCGATACCCACGGCGGAAGGCGCCATCCAGGTAGCAATGGAAAACACCGAGATTACCATCCATGGCTCTCGCTGTCTGGTGCTCGGTCTTGGACGTTGCGGAACCACTCTGGCCCGCAAGCTTGTGGCACTGGGGGCCAATGTAACGGTAAGTTCCCGTTCCGCTGCAGATCTGGCCAGGGCAGCTGCACTGAACTGCGAGCCCTTGCCTTTGGCGGAGCTGCATTCCAAAACCGATTTTCAGATCATTTTCAACACAATTCCAGCCCTTGTGCTGCCCAGATCTTACCTGAGGCTTCTTGATGCCGCAGCAGTCATTGTTGATATTGCCTCGGGCCCGGGCGGGACGGATTTCTCTGCTGCACACGAGCTGGAGATCCTGGCTGTCCATGCCCTTTCGCTGCCGGGCAGGGTTGCGCCGAAGACCGCGGCGGATATCCTTATCAAGACCGTACCTCACCTACTGGAAAGACTGTTAGGGGAGGAGCATAGTAATGACTATAAAAGGTAAGAAGATTGGCTTTGCCTTGACTGGGAGTCATTGCACTTATGAAGATATCTGGCCGCAGATTAAGAAATTGCGGGAGTCAGGCGCTGAAATCTACCCCATTGCGTCTCAGACGGTGGCCGAAACCACAACGCGCTTTGGAGTTGGCAGCGAGATCCTAGCCCATTTTTCGGAACTGGCGGGCAGGCCGGTAATTACAACCATTGTTGAAGCAGAGCCCTTAGGTCCTGCCAAGCTCCTGGACTGCCTGGCAGTTGCGCCTTGTACCGGCAATACCTTGGCAAAACTGGCCAACGGCATCACCGACACCGCGGTGCTTATGGCGGCCAAGACTCAGCTTAGGAACGGAAAACCGGTTATTCTGGCGGTTTCCACCAATGATGCCCTAGGGATTAATGCCAGGAACATCGGCACGCTCCTCAATGTTCAAAACGTGTACTTTGTACCCTTTGGGCAGGATAACCCTGAAGACAAGCCAAGATCCCTGGTAGCAGATATGGAACTGATTCTTCCCGCCATTGAATGCGCGTTGGAAAATAGGCAAATGCAGCCTGTCCTGATTGAAAGATCAGTCAGGGCAGTTAAGTGACACTATTTAAGGAGAGATACTATGAATGGTCTACATGTAGCAATATTGGGTGCAACAGGCATGGTTGGCCAGGAACTCCTGGATGTTCTGGTTGAAAGAAAGTTTCCCATGACAAACCTCACCCTTTTGTCGTCAGCACGCTCAGCAGGAAGCCGGGTCCTTGTCGGAGGCAAAGAATATGCTGTAGAGCAGGCCTCCCCAGAGGCTTTCCGCGGCGTTGACGTCGCTTTCTTCGCCGCGGGCGGCCAGGTGAGCAAGGACTGGGTGGAGGCCGCTGTAGATGCTGGGGCAATGGTAATTGACAATACGAGTGCCTTCCGCCTGCGTGACGATGTTCCTCTGATAGTTCCGGAGGTAAACGCTGAGGAGATCCTCAACCATAAAGGAATTATCTCTAACCCTAACTGCTCTACCATCATTATGGCGATAGTGCTGAAGCCAATCTTGGACAGAGCTGGAATCAAGAGGGTTGTGGTCTCCACCTACCAGGCGGTTTCCGGTGCAGGCGGCAGGGGCATGGATGAGCTGCGCCGTCAGACTGAGGACTATGTTGCCGGCCGGGAGCTGGAAGCAGCCATTCTCCCTGTGGCCAACGAACCGAAGCATTATCCCATAGCCTTTAACGCGATTCCGCAGATCGATGTCTTTGAAGAGGACGACTACACCAAAGAAGAATGGAAAATGGTCAGGGAGACGCAAAAACTCTTTAAGGATCCCAGCCTCAAGATCTCCCCGACAGCGGTGAGAATTCCAGTGATGCGCTCCCACAGCGAGAGCATCAACGTGGAAACAGTTTCTCCCCTATCACCGGAAGAGTGTCGGGAACTGCTGAGAAATGCACCGGGCATAGAACTAGTTGATGATGTAACAGAGCAGGTCTATCCAATGCCCCTCTATGCCTCGGGAAGGGATGCTGTTCTGGTTGGGCGGATTCGCCGGGATCGGACTGTGGAAAACGGCTTGAACTTATGGGTCGTTGGGGACCAGATTCGCAAGGGAGCGGCTTTGAATGCTGTACAGATTGCGGAGCATGCCTACAGAATGGGTGCCTTTACGAAGAGGTGAGGTGTCAGGAAATGAGGATAGTTGTGCAGAAGTTTGGCGGCAGCTCACTGGCCACCTCCGAGATGCGCGCCGAGGCTCTGCAAAGGGTTTCTGAAACGGTGGAAGCAGGTCTTTCACCCGTTGTCGTAGTCTCTGCCATGGGACGGCAGGGAGATCCTTATGCTACCGACACACTGTTGAACTTCATTTATCATACTAATCCCGAACCGGATGAAGCCAATATCGATCTGCTATTGTCCTGCGGCGAGATTATCTCAGCCAGCATTTTCGCGGAAGGATTACGCAAAATGCGCCTGCCTGCCGCCGCACTGACAGGCTGGCAGTGCGGAATTATCACCGATGAAGTGCATCTGGGGGCCAGGGTCACCAGCGTACGGGCTGAACGCCTGCGGGAACTGCTGGAGGCAGGCATTGTCCCTGTAGTGGCCGGTTTTCAAGGTGTAACAGCTGGCGGTAAAGTCACCACCCTCGGCCGGGGCGGGAGCGATACCACTGCTGCAGTGCTTGGAGTGGCCCTCAAGGCGGAGCGGGTTGAGATTTTCACAGATGTTGACGGAATCAAGACCGCAGACCCCAGGCTTATTCCTGATGCACCTACCCTGAAAGTGATGTCTTACCGCGAGGTTGTGGAGATGGCCCATATGGGCTCAAAAGTGCTGCATCCCAGGGCTGCGGAGATATCGATGGAAGGAGGCATTCCCATGCAGATCCGATCAGTTACGCACTCCGCCGGAGGCACGCTGGTGGGAAGGCAGGGACAGACTTCCTTCGTTGCGGAGCAGGTGGCGGACCGGGTTGTCACCGGGATCGCCCATCTTGGCAAGCGCGCTCAGGTTAGGATTACAGGCGCCAGCAACTTTCACAGTTCCGGCCTTGGTGCCAAGATCTTCCAAATGCTTGCCGAAGCGGGAGTCAGTGTTGACTTGATCTACATGTCGCCGGATCTGATCGCTTTCGTCATTGATCAAGCCAAGATTGAGACGGCGCGTCGCGTTTTGACTCCTCTGGGATTAAGTGTTAAGATTGAGGCAGGTTTTGCCAAAGTGTCGGTTGTCGGGGCAGGCATGCACGGTGTTCCGGGAGTTATGGCCCGAGTGGTCAACAGTCTGGAGCAGGAAGGGATTCCCATTTATCAGACTACCGACTCCCACGCCAATATTTCCTGTCTAGTGTTGGAGACACATTTGCAGCAGGCAGTGAAAGCTTTGTATAGGGAATTTGAACTTGATCGTATCTAGGAGGTTTAACCCATGAAGTTAGGTCAGCTTTTCACAGCGATGATTACGCCAATGCACAAAGACGGTTCGGTGAACTATGGAGCTGCAGTGGAACTGGCAAGGCGATTAGGAGAGAATGGGTCCGACGGAGTGGTCCTCAGCGGCACTACAGGTGAAAGCCCCACCCTCAGTTTTGAGGAGAAGGTGAAGCTGTTTTCTGAAGTCACAGATGCACTGGGCGGCCAGGTTGAGATAATTGCGGGAACCGGCTCCAATAACACCGCGGAAACCATTGCCCTTACTAAAGCCGCTGAGAACGCGGGAGTCGACGGCATCATGCTTGTGACGCCCTATTACAACAAGCCGTCACAAAGGGCTCTCTATGAGCATTACAGAGAGGTGGCAAGCCAGACATCGCTGCCTGTAATGATCTACAATGTGCCTGGCAGAACCGGCACCAATATCCTGCCTGAGACGGTGGCAGACCTGGCGAAGATCGAAAACATTGTCGCCATCAAGGAAGCCAGCGGCAGCCTGGAGCAGGTCAGCCTGCTGAAGACGTTGGTTCCAGAAGACTTTCTAGTCTATTCCGGGGATGACGCTTTGACGCTTCCTATACTTTCCGTTGGAGGTGCAGGCGTGGTGAGCGTTGCCTCTCATCTGGTGGGCAGGGAGATTAAGGCCATGATTAATGCTTACGGTGCAGGCAAGGTCGATGAGGCCAGGGAGATCCATCTGCGCCTTATGCCTTTGTTTAAGGCGATGTTCCTGACCACAAATCCTGTACCGGTGAAACGGGCTTTGGAGTTCATGGGCTTTGAAACCGGACCTCTGCGCTTGCCCCTGGTTGACCTTACTGAACAGGAAGCGCAGACAGTCAAGGAAGTCCTGGCGAAAATGGGTCTGGGCTCGTAACTGAAAAGAGTATCCTTTCCCCTACCTGGCGAGACTATCGGGTAGGGGTTTAATTTTGCGTTGCGTTTGATTAATCGGGCCGCACTGTGTATAATATAAGAATGCATGACTTGTTCGGTTTAGTGAATTCGATCACCTAATGGGCGAAGGGTGATCACCCCTATGCTTAAGAAGTCATAGTCACTTGGAGGTGTTTTATAATTCATGAACGATAAAAACAAAATACGGATACTGCCCTTAGGCGGCCTTGGCGAAATCGGCAAGAACATGACTGTGGTCGAGATCGGCGGGGATTTGGCCATTGTGGATGCCGGTGTAATGTTCCCTGAGGAGGATATGCCAGGTGTGGACTTGGTGATTCCGGACATCACGTACTTAGTGGAAAATGCCAGTCGCGTTAAGGGTATCTTTTTGACGCACGGACACGAAGATCATATTGGCGGTGTCCCCTATGTGCTGCGCCAGCTTAATGTGCCTGTGTACGGTACAAAATTAACCTTGGCCCTCCTGCGGGTAAAACTCATTGAACACGGGTTGGAACGCAGTACCGAATTGCGTGAAATTAAGGCCGGGGACAGGATTCAGGTTGGAAGTATCGATGTTGGCTTCATCCATGTTAATCACTCCATTGCCGATGTTGTAGCTTTGGCCTTCCACACTCCCTTAGGGGCTATCGTCTATTGCAGCGACTTTAAGTTTGATCAGACTCCCTATGATGGCAAGGTTGCGGATATGTACGCCTTCGCCAAACTGGGCAAACAAGGGGTTTTGTGTCTGCTTTCGGATTCCACCAATGCCGAGCGCCCAGGTTACACCGCATCGGAAAAGTCAGTGGGAGAGACCTTTAAGCGGATTTTCAGCAATGCCAAAGGGAGAATTCTGGTTGCCACCTTTGCTTCAAACATCCATCGCATTCAGCAAATCTTCGATGCTGCGGTGCGGGAAGGACGCTATGTCAGCGTGACCGGGCGCAGCATGATCAGGGTGGTTGAAGTTGCTACTGAGCTCGGCTATCTGCACATTCCCGAGGGAACTCTGGTGGATTTGGACCGGCTGGATAAGCTCTCCAAGGAGCAAACCGTAATTATTACCACCGGAAGCCAGGGTGAACCTATGGCTGCCCTGAGCCGCATGGCTATGGCGGAACACAACCGCATTGCCATTGCCCCAGGGGATACAGTGATCATTTCTGCGTCACCGATTCCCGGCAACGAAAAGGCGGTGGGCCGCATTATCAATCAGCTCTTTAAAGAGGGGGCCAATGTGGTCTATGAACCGCACTTGGGCATTCACACCTCAGGCCACGCCCAGCAGGAGGAGCTTAAGCTTCTGTTGAATCTCTGCAAGCCCCGCTATTTTATCCCCATTCACGGTGAGCACCGTATGCTCCTTAAGCATGCGGAACTCGCCGAAGCCACAGGGGTGCCAAAGGAAAACATTGTCATCGGTGAAATCGGCCTGCCTGTGGAGTTCAGTGCCGAAGGGGTACAGGTTAAAGAACGGGTTGCCTCCGGCCAGGTGTTTGTAGACGGGCTTGGTGTAGGGGATGTTGGCAATATCGTGCTTCGGGACAGGCGTCAGCTGTCCACCGACGGCATAATGATTGTGGTTGTCACCATGAACAAAAAGACAGGAAAAGTAGTCGCGGGCCCGGATGTCGTTTCCCGTGGGTTTGTGTATGTACGGGAATCCGAAGTCCTTATGGATGAAGCCCGGGATAAAGCCAGGGAAGCGCTGGAGAGCTGTCTTGCCGCAAACAACACGGATTGGGGTGCTCTGAAGGGTGCAGTGCGGGACAATCTCAGCCGCTATCTGTGGGAAAAGACCAAGCGCCGGCCGATGATTCTGCCGATTATTATGGAAATCTAGTCTTTGGGGTTTAAGCTCCCTCCTTTCTTACCATACTAGGTGGTAGGGAAGGGGGGAGTTCTTATGTACGGGCAGCAAGAATCGGCATCTCCCAGCGAGGCCGGTTCGCAAGAAAAGGCAGTTGTACACAGCATTAAGGAGCTTGGGCAGGTTTCTGCCCCGCAGGCTCCGGAACCAGAGGTTCAACCGTTCCATTGCCTCACGATCATTGGGCAGATCGAGGGTCATATGGTATTGCCGCCCCGCAACAAGACCACAAAGTATGAACATGTCATTCCGCAGCTGGTTGCTATTGAGCAGAACCCGAAAATCAAGGGACTGCTGGTTGTGCTGAATACCGTTGGCGGTGATATTGAAGCGGGTCTGGCCATAGCTGAAATGCTGAACACAATGAAGACCCCTACTGTATCACTGGTTCTGGGAGGCGGGCACTCCATTGGCGCTCCAATTGCAGTCGCAGCAGATTACTCCGTGATTTCTGCCACCGCCACCATGACCATACATCCTATTCGCCTCAGCGGTTTAGTGATAGGCGTGCCGCAGACCTATGAGTACCTGGACAAGATGCAGGAGCGGGTCATTCGCTTTATTGTAGAGCACTCCCGGGTCACGCAGGAAGTGCTCAGGGAGATGATGTTCCGAACAGGCGAACTGGTGCGGGATGTAGGTACAGTTCTGGTAGGGGAGGAGGCAGTACGGATAGGCCTCATTGATGAAGTGGGAGGACTTGGCGTTGCCCTGGCACGCCTGAACCAGATGGTCCAGAAAAACGGGGAAGGAGGGATTCAGTAATTGTGCTCTACACTGTGGTTCCCTTAGAGGATGTGCTGGAGGGGCTTGAAGAAGAACCGGCCCCTACCATGGTGCTGAACGTGCGCGGCTATAGCCTGGAAGTGGAACTGCTGGAGGGCCTTCAAGCCCGGGTGGTCAGGCTGTTCAGCACAGACCCGGAACACTATCTGCTGCCCCACTGCCAGCCCGGGGCGGTAATCAAGTTGAAAGAATTCTAAAGGGCAAGGGATTCTCATAGAGTCAGATATGAGAATCTTTTTCTTTGTCTTCAACTTTACCCTGGGTATCAGTATTTTTTTGCTGGGCCTCAGCATGCTGGGCAATGCGCTCTCCAGCATTCTAGGCTTTCGCCTGCGTACCTTTTTGACCAGGTTCACCTCTACCAAGGGCTGCAGTCTGCTTGCAGGACTGGCAGTCACCGGCCTTGTACAGAGCAGCAGCGTTGTTAATGCCACCATGGTGGTGTTAGTCGACAGCGGTGTGCTGAGCATTCATCAAGCTGTCGCGGTAATGCTGGGGGCCAACATTGGCACAACCGTCACAGCCCAGATGATTGCTTTGCCCATGGCGAAGCTGGCTATTCCCATGGCCTTTGGGGGTCTGATCTTGATCTTCCTGGCCAAACGGCCGGTTCTGGGCAGGGCGGTCTTCAGCTTAGGAGCCGTCTTTTTCGGCCTGGACTTTACTGCAGCCGCTGCAGCGCCCCTCTTGCGCTGGCCCCCTGTGGAAAGAATCCTCCTCGAGTTAACGGGAACTCCTCCGCTGGCGGTGTTCGCAGGGGTGGTCCTAACCGTCTTGGTGCAGTCGAGCAGCGCGGTTACAGGGCTGGCGGTAGGGCTCGCCGGCCGCAATCTGCTCACTCTCCCCGCGGCAGTTGGCATCGCCCTAGGGAGCAATATCGGCACGGTGTTTACAACCCTCTTGGCCAGTGTCGGCAGGAGCCGGGGCAGCAAAGCTGCCGCCTATGCCGATTTTTTCTTTAACTTAGGCGGAGTGCTGCTGATTCTGCCCCTATTTTCGTTCTTTGTGAGGGTGACTGCGCTGTTGTCGGTATCCCCTGCTCGCCAGGTGGCCCATGCTCACACCCTCTTTAACTGTATTACCGCCCTTGCGGCTTTGCCCCTCCTAAACAATCTGGCCAATCTAGCCTGGGCATGGGCAGGAATCCGGCTGCGAAACAAGAATAGATAGGGGTATTCGGAAGGAGTGGGAGAATGACCACCGTTCAAGCTGTCATTTTAGGAGTTATCCAGGGTCTTACAGAGTTTTTGCCAATAAGTTCTTCCGGGCACCTCGTTCTCTTTTCGAGGTTGTTTAATGTCCAGGAGTCATCGCTGATTTTCGAAGTTATGGTTCACGTAGGCACTTTGCTTGCCGTCCTCGTGGTTTTTCGAGTAGAAGTCCTAACTCTGCTTGTGTCTTTTTTGAAGCTTCTTCTGAACCCGAAACAGGCGAAGGTATTGGTGCAGGAAGACCCGGGCTGCCGCCTTCTGGCTGCCCTGGTTGTGGGCACCATTCCGGCAGTAATAGCAGCTCTGGTCTTAAAAGAGCAAATTGAGCAGCTTTTCAGCAGCAGCCTGTTCGTTGGCTTGATGCTGATTGTAACTGGGGTAATCCTCTATGCAACGGAGCGCTCCAAGGGGGCAGCCAAGGGGATGGTGAAGGTTTCACTCAAGGACGCCTTTTTGATCGGCTGCGGGCAGGCCCTGGCCATTGTGCCCGGACTGTCCAGATCAGGCACCACAATCGCCGCGGGCCTCTTTAGAGGACTGGACAAAGAGAGTGCGGCCAGGTTCTCATTTCTGCTGTCGATACCGGCAATTCTAGGCGCCCTGGTGGTTTCCCTGGGAGACTTGCTGGCAGGAACGGCGATGATCCAAACCGGCGCAATTGCCGCAGGATTTGCAGCTGCAGCGGTGACAGGCTATTTTGCGATCCATGTTCTGCTGGACTTGGTAAAAAAAGGCAGGTTAGTCTGGTTTTCGTATTATACCTGGGCAGCAGGGGCATTGGTTGTAATTCTTCATCTAGTCTAATATGCAGGAAAAAGAATGATAAGGTGGAAGTAATGAGTATTAAGGAAAATCTAGCAAGTGTACAGGCCCGCATCCGCCAGGCGGCTGTCAGGTCCGGGCGGGCTGAGTCAGATATTCGTTTGTTGGGAGTAACTAAGTATGCATCTGATGAACAGGTGCAGGAACTGATCAACGCAGGTTTGACGACCTTGGGGGAGAACAGGGTGCAAAATGCGCAACAGCGCCTGGAGCGCTTCCCCGAAGCAGAATGGCACTTTATTGGCAGGCTTCAGACGAACAAGGTTCGCTTTTGCGAGAAGTTTGCGCTGATCCATTCCCTGGATCGCTGGAATCTGGCCAAAGCTGTCGATTCCAGAGCCAGGCAGTGGGGGAAGATTCAGGATGTGTTGATTCAGGTTAATGTATCAGGTGAAGAGAGCAAGACTGGACTGTCTGCCCGGGAAGCGGGGGACTTTGCCAGGCGGGTGCTGCAGGAATGCAAGTGCGTGCGGATCAGAGGTTTGATGACGATGGCACCTCTGGTGGAGCCGGAAGCTGCCAGGCCGTTTTTCCGTGAAACGAGACTCTTATATGAGAACTTGCAGCAGGAGTTAGGCGTGACATGGGACATCTTGTCTATGGGCATGACGAATGACTTTGAAGTAGCTATCGAAGAGGGAGCCACATTGGTAAGGATTGGAACGGCTCTGTTCTCGGAGGGGGATTCAGCATGAGCGGTTTTGTTCATAAGTTGAAGGTTTTACTCGGCGTTACCGAAGATTACGAAGATGAAGAGGTTCTGGGAAAAGTCAACGAGCCCGCAGAGGACGATGTGGTGCCTTTAAGGCGCGAGCGGAGCAAGAAAAAGAGCGAGGATGCTGAAAAGAGCAAGCCTGCTTTGGTCGGGCTCGCCGGAGGGCATGGCAGCCAAAGCAAGATGCATATCGTGGAGCCTCGCATGTATGAGGATGTAAAGGATTATGTCTCTTTCCTCAAGAGTCGCAGGTCCCTGATTGTGAGGCTGCATCTGGTGGATAAGCGCGAGGCGCAGCGTATTGTGGATTTTATGAGCGGCACCACCTACGCCCTGGAAGGCAATATGCGCAAACTGGGTGAAACCATCTTCTGTTTTACGCCCGCTTCAGTTGTCATTGAAGGGGATTTGGAATCTGACTTTTTTGAAATGATTAGAAACGAAGGCGAGTGAGGTATAAGTGTGGAGAATTATAACCTTAGCCGACCTTATTTTCCAGGTCTTTACCTGGATTCTGATTGCTCGCTTTCTGCTGAGCTGGATGCCAAATGTGGATTACTATCATCCCGTGATCAGGTTCATATACAATGTAACTGACTGGGTGGTACGCCCCTTTAGGGGGATCATTCCTCCCTTTGGCGCCATCGATTTTTCCCCGATTATTATGTTTTTTGCTTTGCGCCTAGGCTATTCTCTCTTGAGGCAGCTGCTGGTGATGATCATGCTCTGGTAGTGCTGGTTAGGAAGGATTGAAACAGGTGAACAAGGAGCAATTGCTAAGCCATCTGCGCAGCGAAGCTGAGCAGGCGATAGGGCGGCATGTGCTTGATCTTGCCCGTCAGGCCTGGGAGACCAACCGCCCTCAGAAAACAGACTTTTACGATCCCTACGAGCGGAAAATCGCCCAAAGCGTGTTGGGAAGCATTCCTGAGGTGGGCTATCTGCAGCAGGGCGGTTATAAAAAGGCGGAGCGGGCACGCTTAGCGGTCTATCCCCAGTTTTACCTCGTGGAGACGATAGAGTCAACGATTCGGGTCTTAGAGGCCGCAGGCAACTTTTCTTTTCAAAAGGCAGGCCACAGTGACTATTTGGGATCCATCCTGGGAACAGGATTAAAACGGGGCAAAATCGGAGATATACTGGTTCAGGAAAGCGGCTGCCAGGTCATTGTCGCCGCTGAAGTGGCGGACTATTTGCTCAGCAATTGGTCACAAGTCGGCAAGGTTCCGATTACACTGAAGGAGATCGATGAAGAGCAGCTGGCTGTGGAACCTGAACGAATCAAGGAGATTAAGGGCACCGTTGCGTCATTGCGGCTGGATGCAGTGGCTGCGGAAGGATTTGGGACTTCCCGTTCCAAAATGGTGCGTGAGATAAAGGCCGAGCGTGTTAAGGTGAACTGGAAGCCGGTCTCTAATCCGGCCCTGTCCATTTCGCAAGGTGATGTCCTTTCCATTCGCGGGCGGGGACGGGTGGTTGTATCCGAGGTTGGCGGCACAACACGCAAAGGCCGCACGAGTATAGTACTGCATCGCTATTTTTAGGAGGTGGCCGTTATGCTCAAGCCAATTGATATTCACAATATGGAGTTTAAAAGGACGCTGAGGGGCTACGACCCTGAAGAAGTGGATGATTTTCTCGCAGACATCCTGGTGAAATATGAGACTATTTACCAGGAAAACCGCAAGCTGCATGCGGAGGTTGAGAAGCTCCGGGCGGAGCTGGAGGGTCAGGGAAATCAGGAACAGGATATTCTGGATTTGATCTCCTTGACCAAGCAGACTGTGCAGGAGGCCAAGACCGTCGCCCGGCAGGAAGCTGATAACGTAGTCAACGTAGCCCAGTCTGAAGCGGAAAGGATCCTGGTGGAAGCACGTCTCAAGGCACAGCAGCTGTTGGCTGAGGCCGAAGAGCGCCTGCAGAAAACACAGCGGGCTGAGCGGCAGCTGCGGGAAAGAATACGCTTTACCATGGAAACCATCTGGAATGTGCTTGTGGATGAAGACAATGAGCCGGGGGCTACAAAGCTCTATCGGGAGATTGCCCCTGCCAAGGATGAAGATGAGACTGAAGGGGATGAGTAGAGTCCGCTTCCGCAGTTGACTTGGGAATGTTCGTTAGTTATAATAGCGGTAATATGGAAAGACGATGAACGGGAGAGTACTGGCTGGGATTGGCTGCAGAGAGTCCGGGAAGGTGAAAGCGGATGCCAGGAACAGTGAAGGAAAATCACCCGGGAGTTGCCTGCTGAAATTCAGTTGATGCGAAACAGTAAGCTGAGCCGGTGGTTCCGTTATAGCCAGAGAGTGAAGACAGGTCGTCCTGTCTTAACTAGGGTGGTACCGCGGCTTTTTCGTCCCTTCTTTTGGGGCGATTTTTTTATGGTGTGAGGAGGAGTCGAAAATGAAAAAGGAATCTGAGTATCAAGAGACATTGCATTTGCCGGTGACGGACTTTCCCATGCGGGGCAACCTGCCCAAAAGGGAACCTCAGATGCTGGAAAAATGGCAGAAAGAAGACTATTACGGCCGACTTCAGGAGCTGAGCAAGGCCCAGGGGAGGCCAACCTATATTCTCCACGACGGGCCTCCGTATGCTAATGGGAACATTCATATCGGAACAGCCCTCAATAAAATACTGAAGGATATCGTGATGCGCTCGCGCAATCTGGCTGGTTGCCACGTTCCCTATGTACCGGGCTGGGATGCACATGGGCTCCCCATTGAGCTCCATGTTGTGCGCTCTTTGGGCTCTGCCAGAGAAGGTATGTCGGCGGTGGAGTTCAGAGAAAGATGCGCGGCCTATGCTATGGAACAGGTGGATAACCAGCGGAAGCAGTTTCAGCGCCTCGGCGTGTGGGGTGAGTGGGATAACCCTTATTTGACTCTGGATCCTCAGTATGAAGCGGCCCAAATCCGTGTGTTTGGGGAAATGGTGGAAAAGGGCTATGTTTACAAAGCTTTGCGGCCAGTGTATTGGTGCGCAAGCTGCCAAACCGCCCTGGCCGACGCTGAGATTGAGTATGCCGACCATCGTTCACCCAGTATCTTTGTGAGATTCCCGGTGAAGGACGGCCAAGGCGTCTTAGAAGAAGAGGACACCTATTTTGTGATCTGGACCACCACTCCTTGGACCATCCCGGCCAACCTGGCCATCGCGCTTCACCCATTCTATGACTATGTCTTGGTGCAAACGGACAAGGGCAGGCTGGTGCTTGCCAAAGAACTGGCTGCAGGCGTCCTGGAAGAACTGGGACTTGAGCCTGGGGCAGTTGTTGCCGAGTTTAAGGGATCTCAGTTAGAAGGCATTGTGTGCACCCATCCCCTGATGAATCGGGATTCGGTTGTGATTCTCGGTGACCATGTAACCCTGGATGCTGGAACAGGCTGTGTACACACTGCGCCGGGCCACGGACACGAGGACTATGTTGTCGGACTCCAGTATGATCTGCCCATCCTCTCTCCTGTGGACGGCCAGGGCAGATTTACGGACGAAGCTGGGCCTTATGCCGGCCTGACCCTGGATGAAGGCAATAAAGCTGTGGTCAAGGATCTGGACAGCGAAGGGGCCCTATTGAAGATGGACTTTGTGGACCACTCCTACCCCCATTGCTGGCGCTGCAAAAACCCGGTCATGTACCGGGCCACGGATCAGTGGTTTGTATCCATTGATCAGTTCAGGGATCAAATGCTCGCTGCCATTGAAAAGGTGGAATGGATCCCGAGCTGGGGCATCGATCGCATCCGGGGCATGGTGGCCGATCGGGCAGACTGGTGCATTTCGAGGCAAAGGATCTGGGGCGTGCCTATCCCGGCATTTTACTGTGACTGCGGGGAATCAATCGTCTCGCCTGATACCATTGAACGCGTCGCCCAACTCTTTGGGGAGGAAGGCTCCAACGCTTGGTTCAAGAAGTCTGCCGCTGAGCTTCTGCCTCCCGGCTTTACCTGTCCAGCCTGCGGCGGTGACAATTTCCGAAAAGAAACGGATACCATGGATGTCTGGTTCGACTCCGGCGTGTCCCACAGGGCAGTGCTGACTAACCGCGAGAATCTGTCCTGGCCTTGCGACCTGTATTTAGAGGGCAGCGATCAGCACCGCGGCTGGTTCCAGTCATCCCTGTCCACATCGGTGGCAACAACTGGACTGCCGCCTTACCGGGCGGTGCTGACCCATGGCATGGTGGTGGACGGCGAGGGCAAGAAGATGTCGAAGTCCCTGGGCAATGTAGTAAGCCCAGATGAAGTTTGGGATCAATACGGCGCTGATGTGCTGCGTCTCTGGGTAGCTTCTGCTGAGTTTCGCGGTGATGTGCGCATTTCAGGCGATATTCTCAAGCAGCTGTCCGACGCCTACCGGCGCATCCGCAACACTGCCAGATTTATGCTGGGCAATCTGCATGACTTTGACCCTGCTGTGCACAGTGTTGCCTACGAGGACATGGAAGAGATCGATCGCTGGGCGTTGATGCAGCTGACAAAGCTGAGCAGAAGGATGCGCACTGCGTATGAGAAGTGTGATTTCCACATTGCCTATCATGATGTGCATAGATTTGCCTCTGTGGATCTCGGCGGATTCTACCTCGATGTCTTGAAAGACCGCTTGTACTGCGACCAGGCTGACAGCCGTGCCAGGCGATCGGCCCAGACTGCGTTCCTTATCATCCTTAAGGAACTGACGCAGCTTCTTGCGCCCATTCTCGTCTTTACTGCCGAGGAGATTTGGGAGCATTTGCCAGAGGCTGTGAGAACCGAACAAAGCGTGCACCATACCACCTGGCAGGAACTGCCTGCTGAGTATTGGGATCCTGAACTGGATCAGCACTGGGATGCCTTCTTGGAGGTTCGCCGGGTGGTCTCCAAGGGCCTGGAGCTGGCCAGGGGAGACAAGGTAATCGGTGCCTCCAATGAAGCTCAGGTAGTAATCTATGCCAATGAACACTATCAAAGCATCCTGAATGCCTTTGCCGCTGACCTGAAAATGTTGTTCATTGTTTCAGCAGTTGAGATTGAGCCCTTCCAGGAGGGTCAAGATGCGTTGTACAGCGAGGAAGGCCTTGCAGTTGATGTAGGCAGGGCTCCGGGGCAGAAGTGCGAGCGCTGCTGGAAATACTTCCTGGAAATGAGCGACGATCCAAAGCATACTGAGATTTGCCAGCGCTGCGCCGACGCAATTTAGCCGGAAAAGCTGACAGTAAACCCCCTCTTGCATACGAGAGGGGGTTTTGTATACCCTAAGCAAAAGGGGTGTAGGTGGAGATGGCCGACCGCATAAACAGCAGCCTGCTGCAGAATCTCCTGGTGAAGATGGAAAAAATGACTCATGCGCTGGAAAAAGCGAGCATTGCCGAGTATATAGAATTGCACCAGAATCCTCGGCGCATGCTATACCTAAACTTTCTGTACGGCATTGCCAGAGGCTTCGGCTTAGCCATTGGGTTTACCATCGTAGGAGCACTTTTTCTGTACATCATGGGGAGAATCGCCTCCCTCAATCTGCCCATCGTGGGCGAGTTCATTGCCGAAATCACACGTATTGTCCAAAATGAACTGGCCATTCGGCCTTAGGAGGTAAGCATGGAGAAACAACAGCTGCAAAGACAAAAAGAAGCATTGGCTCAGGAAAAAAAGGCCCTCCAGGAGGTTGAGGCTAGGCTGGAAGGAACTGGCGGCCTAGGCGGTGCGCTGCGGGATACTACCGGTGAACTCTCTGCCTATGACAACCATCCCGCTGACCTTGGAAGCGAAATGTATGAACGCAGTAAAGACTTAGGCTTACTGGAGACCATCAGACAGCAGATCGCCGAGATTGAAGAAGCACAAAGAGCCCTTCAGGAAGGAACATATGGGTTCTGCCGCAGCTGCGGCCGTTCTATTCCAGAAATGCGCCTTTTGGCCTTGCCGCGAACTCTCCTCTGTGTGCATTGCCAAAGGGAACAGGAGGATCAGAGTCTGGCCGACCGCCCTGTGGAGGAGGAAGTGCTGTATCCACCCTTCGGCCGCACCTTTACAGATGAAGAAGACAGTGTGATCTTTGACGGGGAAGATGCCTGGGAAGCAGCCGCCCGTCACGGCACCTCAAGTTTGTCAGAGAAGCCCTGAACTTGGCAGGGATATCCTTCCTAGCGAAGAAATATTCCACTATTGAGATGGGAAGGGGCCAACGCAGTGGGTTATGCAATCGTGGCGGCTTTGATTTTAGTAGCGGATCGGCTGTCTAAATATCTGGTGATGGCAAACATGGCTGAAGGGGAGAGTGTTCCGCTCATCCCTCCTTTTTTCTACATCACCTATGTCCAGAACCGGGGCGCTGCCTTTGGCTTTTTCCAGGGGCAGACTGCTTTACTGTCCGCTATTGCAGTAGTCTGCCTGCTGTTCATTTTTACGCAGTGGAACAAGATCATGGCGAAAAGCGCATTCGTTCGATGGGGAGTGGTTACAGCCCTGGCAGGGGCTGTGGGCAACCTCATTGACCGTCTGCGCTGGGGAGCAGTGATTGATTTTGCGGACATTCGCATCTTCGTTTTCAATGTTGCCGACGCAGCCATTGTGCTGGGGGTCGCTTTACTTTTCTGGGAGGTTTTAATCCATGACCGCAAGGCAAGGTGAAGAACACAAGCTTATTGCCGTGGACAAGCCAGGCATGCGTCTGGACCTTTGGCTTGGGGATCATCTGGATCTGAGCCGCTCTCAAATCAAGCGGCTGATAGACAGCGGCCTGGTCACCGTGAACGATGCTGTTGTTAAAGCTGGGTACCCAGTGCAGGAGGGGGACCATATATCTGTAACGATTCCTGGTGCGCCTGCGGCAGAGCTCAGGCCTGAGCCCATCCCCCTGGACATAGTCTATGAAGACTCAGAGGTTGCAGTGATTAACAAGCAGAAGGGGCTGGTGGTTCATCCCGGTGCGGGAAATTGGGACGGGACGCTGGTGAACGCGCTGCTGGCCCAAGTTGATGAGTTGGCTGAGGGTTCCGCCCCGGACCGTCCAGGTATTGTCCACCGACTTGACAAAGATACAAGCGGCTTGATGATGGTGGCCAAGACCGATGAAGCTTACGCCTTTTTGTCTGCCCAGCTGAAGGATCGTCTGGTTGAGCGTCATTACTTGGCTTTGGTACAGGGCGCGCTGTCCAATCCCGAAGGCTGCATAGACAAGCCCATCGGCAGGCATCCAAAAAACCGCCAGAAGATGGCTGTGGTGCCCTCAGGCCGTGAAGCGCAAACACGGTATCAGGTCCTGGAGGTTTTCTCCAAGCATTCTCTCGTAAGGTGCAGGCTGCTGACGGGCCGCACCCACCAGATCCGTGTGCATTTTGCCAGCATCCATCATCCCTTGGTGGGGGATCCCCTTTATGGCTCCAGGCATAATAACCTGGGAGCAAAAAGTCAAGTGCTGCATGCCTGTTTTCTGCGGTTTCAGCATCCCAAGGGCGGGTATCTGGAATTTGAATCATCCCCTGATGCGGAATTTCAAAAAATCGTGGAAAAAGCGAGACAGATGAGTTGACAACTCAAAGCTTTTGGTGTACGCTACCTCTAAAAGGTTGTCCTTTAAGTTGGCACAGAGAGGCCGGCAAGGAACGGAAAGAAACGCTTCTTGCCGCGTGCTGTGCGCAAGAAGTTTTTTTATGGAAAGGAGGGAAGGGGGATTTTCAACGAGAAGGCACAGATCTTGGACAGTGCACAGATTAGGCGAGCGCTGACGAGAATCAGCCATGAAATCGTGGAGCGCAATAAGGGTACCCAAGGACTGGTCTTGGCAGGAATTCGCACTCGAGGCGTGCCCTTGGCGCAGAGGCTGGCT
Organism: Bacillota bacterium; assembly: GCA_012518325.1. Taxonomy (GTDB): domain Bacteria; phylum Bacillota; class Limnochordia; order Darwinibacteriales; family Darwinibacteriaceae; genus UBA5420. Next base: position 4,622 of record JAAYSR010000247.1, on the reverse strand, counting down.
GAGAACATCGAAAGGATCGAGGGAGTCAGAGTGCCGGTTGGCATTTTAGACATCTCGCTCTATCGCGATGATCTGTCATCCATCGCTGAGCAGCCGGTAGTGAATCAAACTTCGATGCCGGTTGATGTTACCGGCCAGACAGTTGTTCTGGTAGACGATGTACTCTTTACGGGGAGAACTGCCAGGGCGGCCCTGGACGCTGTGATAGATCTGGGGAGGCCAGCCAGGATCCAGTTAGCGGTCCTTGTCGATCGGGGGCATCGCGAGCTGCCGATCCGCGCTGACTATGTGGGCAAGAACTTGCCTACATCGACGAAAGAGGTTGTGGCAGTGCGTCTGGAAGAAACAGACGGCGAGGAACGTGTTCTCATCTTAGAACAGCAGGACCTTTAATTAAGTCCAGTGAGACTTCAAAGGAGGAAAACAATGAACGTGAAGCTAAATGAGAGGCAGTTAGGGATAGGGCAGCACTTTGCACTTGGCGTTCAGCATCTTTTCGCCATGTTCGGCGCAACAGTCTTGGTTCCGCTGCTGACAGGTCTAGATCCTGCAGTGGCTCTTTTTACATCGGGTACTGGTACGCTCATTTTTCAGCTGATTACTAAAGGGATGGTCCCTGCTTATTTGGGGTCCTCTTTTGCTTTTATTACCCCGATCATCGCTGTGGCCGGCCAGTATGGACTTCCCTATGCCCTGGGCGGCGGAGTCGCAGTTGGTATCGTCTACGCTGTTATCGCGTTAGTAATAGCGAGGTTGGGAACAAAATGGATTGACCGGGTGCTTCCGCCGGTGGTAATTGGGTCTGTTATTATCGTAATCGGGATGGGACTGGCCGGTACCGCAGTGGACATGGCAGGCTTTGTAGAAGGCAGTTCCCTGGCAAGTCCGGACGTGAGGGTGGCGCTCTTTACTCTCTTGGTTACAGTCATCGGTACAATGTTTTTTAAAGGCTTTATGGCCGTTATCCCAATTTTGATTGGAATTGTTGCCGGCTACATTTTCGCAATTACGCAGGGCATTGTGGATTTTTCACCAGTACTTGAAGCTGCCTGGTTTGGGTTGCCGAAGTTTATGGCGCCAAAGTTCAACTTAGCTGCCCTTTCCATTATAGTTCCGGTAGCTTTAGTCTCCATAACAGAGCACTTAGGCGATGTCATGGTCATCAGCAAAGTTACTGGACATGACTACTACCACAAACCCGGGCTGCATCGCACACTCCTTGGTGATGGAATCGCCACGTCCTGGGCGGGCCTGTGGGGAGGACCTCCCAACACCACCTATGGCGAGAATGTTGGCGTGCTGGCCATTACGGGCATTCACAACGTCTCGGTCGTTCGTACAGCCGCAATCCTTGCGGTGGTGCTGTCCTTCGTGCAGAAAATTGGGGCGTTAATCTCCACCATCCCCACACCGGTTATGGGCGGTGTCTCCATTGTCCTGTTCGGTATCATTGCTGCCTCTGGCCTGAGAACGCTGGTAGAAAGCGGTATTGATTACGGCGATAAGCGCAACCTGGTAATTTCGTCAGTGATTCTAGTTCTGGGAATCGGCGGAGCAGAGTTAAGCATTGGGCCCTTCACTCTGCAGGGCATGGGCTTGGCTGCTTTGATTGGCATTCTCTTGAACCTCTTCCTCCCTTACGTGGATAAGGAGAAGCAGACAGGGAAATAAGCGGATAATTGCACAGTAAACAAAGAGGAGCGCCTGGCTCCTCTTTTTCGCGCAGACAAAGGCAATGAAGGCTTTAGGCAGGCCCAACAGGCGTCAAATGCTGGCACATGTGTGTTGGTCCTCACTTACCAAAGAAGAAGCGGGAAGGCGAACTCCAGCCTTGCTTACGGGCATTTTGCCTTGTCTGCGTTTCAGTCGCTCTTCCTTGGTTCGTTGGGCTGCCTACCGTGCGGAGCTCAACCTTATTGGTATTATGATGATGGGGATTGAAAAATATACTCAGCCAAAAACGATTTTCAGCAAGCCGATACTGATGACCAGCACTCCTGGGAGCCAGCGGAGGTCCCGTCTGAGTCTGGGTGCTGACATTAGGACGAGGACCACGCCTGCCTTTAAGCCCAGGGTGATGAACAGATAGCTGCCTGCCGTGACGGCCAGAGTGGTGAGCCAGATCGGCAGGCCGAGCATCGCAGCGCCGAAACCGGCGGCAATTGCATCAAGCGCCAAAGCCCCTCCCAGGACGAAGGCCTCTTCACCGGAAATAGTCTGAGACTGGTCGCTGTCAGCCAACAGGGGTTCCCGCCAGACCTTGATGATTAGGCCTAGAACGGGTATGCGCCAGTCGATGAGCATGCGGGAAGCGGGGGGACGGTAGTTGCGCCACAGCTGGTAAAGGCCGAGCAAGACGAAAACGAGCCCGCCCAGCAGTGTGGCCAAGCTGGAGTGGATCCTCTGTTCAAAAACCCAGCCCACCGCCATGGAAACAAGAACAGAAAGACCAGACACCAGACTCAGAACTGCCTTGGACAACGGGGGAATTGCTATGAAATTCATGCCATAGGTAACGCCGATGGTCAAGGAATCAACGCTGACGGCTACAGCCAGAAGGATTACGGGTATCCAGATCAAAGTCACAACCTCCTCTGCATCACACTGACATAGTATGGTTTGGGCGGGGAGGATGTGAAGTCAGTACCAGGAGAATTATCTGAGGTTCCCCTTGACATGGACCCGCAAGAATGGTAATATTTTAGTGGCTTGAGGCGGCATAGCCAAGTGGTAAGGCAGAGCTCTGCAAAAGCTCCATTCCCCAGTTCGAATCTGGGTGCCGCCTCCAATTTTATGCATATTAGCGAAGGGGGGTCAAATCATGGCTAAAGCAAAAAGAGGCAAGAATATTAAAGCGCTAGGCTGGAGAGGGACCTGCCCTTCATGTAAGAAGACTGGAGTCAAGCTGCTCTGGGAGAAGGACGAGGTTAAAGTCTGCAAGGCATGCGGCAAATAGTAAAACGGCGTGAGCCGTTTTTTTATTGCACAGAAAAAGACCCGGGTTTTGCAATCCGGGTCTTACTTGTTTGTAAATTAAGATTTACTTCGAGTAGAACTCAACAATTTCAGCTTCGTTAATGTCTGGGTTCAGTTCATCTCTGCGAGGCAGGCGAATCAGTTCTCCAGTGCGTGCGTTCTCGTCATAGCTGAGGTATTCAGGTACACTGGGCCGAACCTCCAATGCATCTTCAACGACTGCAAGATTGCGGCTCTTCTCCCTGAGGCCAATTACCTGCCCGACACTGACGCGATAGCTTGGAATGTCTACTTTCTTGCCGTCTACGGTAATATGCCCATGGGTGACGAGCTGTCTTGCACCTGCCCTGGAGCGGGCAAATCCCAGGCGGAAGACTAGATTGTCCAAGCGGGATTCCAGAAGAATCATGAAGTTCTCGCCGGTAATACCAGGCATCTTAGATGCTTCCTGGAACAGATTCTTAAACTGCTTTTCGCTTAACCCGTAAAGGAAGCGCAGCTTTTGCTTTTCTTGTAACTGCAGTCCATAGTTGCTTAGCTTGCGGCGCTGATTTTGACCGTGCTGCCCAGGTGGGTAAGGACGTTTGCGCAGTTCCTTGCCTGTTTCGCTTAGAGAAAATCCTAAACGACGACTGATTTTCCACGTTGGTCCTGTGTAACGTGACATTTACTTCTCTCCAATCTCATGCTAGTGTTCTTTTTTGTTCCCAAAGCAGCCGCGCCTTGTTAATCTACTCTCCTAGAATACCATATTTTCTAAGATTTGCAAGGGTATTTTCCCTCAAGATCCCCTAAACTAAGCAAAAAAGAAGGTGTCAGCAGATGAGGAGCATGTGGAATGGTTCGCTTTCCTTTGGCTTGGTGAATATTCCAGTGAAAATGTACACAGCGACGCAGGCCAAGGACTTGCGCTTTAACCAGCTGCACAGCCTTTGCCATACTCCCATCAAATACGAAAAGGTCTGTCCGAACTGCCAGCGGCCGGTAGCCAGTGATGAAATTGTCAGGGGCTATCAGTATGAGCGGGGCCGTTATGTGATTGTTCAAGATGAAGAATGGGACAATTTTGCCGAAAAGTCAAGCCGCACTGTGGACATCCTGCGTTTTGTCGAGCTGGGCGAAGTTGACCCCATTTATTTTGACAAAACTTACTACCTTGAACCTGCGGAAACAGGCGGCAAGGCCTATGCCCTCCTGCACCAGGCCCTTTCCATGTCCGGCAAAATTGCGGTGGCGGAAATCACTATTCGCTCCAAGTCTTCCTTAGCGGTGATCAGGGTCTATCATGGGGTTCTGGCCCTGGAAACAATCCACTATCCAGATGAGATTCGCGACTATACCCAGTTATCGCTGCCCAGAGTTCCGGTCCAGGAAAGGGAACTGGAAATGGCCCTGTCTTTAATTAACAGCCTCACCGAGCGTTTTGAGCCTGAAAACTACAGTGATGAGCGGCGTTTAAAGCTTCTAGAACTGATTCACAGGAAAATCCAGGGTCAGGAGACGGTGTTGCCAGACCAAAGGGAAGAAGAAAGCGCCCCTGTTGACCTCTTGGCAGCACTGCAGGCTTCTATCCGTGCCCAGCAGGAAAAAATGGGGCAAGGACCAGGGGGATATAGGCATTGAAACCGCTCCGCTTTCGGCCCATG
>JAAYSR010000045.1 GCA_012518325.1 Bacillota bacterium | reverse complement strand
CTGCTGGAGGTGCACACCGGAATCGTTTACACGCCGCAGGACGGATACTTTCAGGCCCCCGACGGAACACGTCTCACGCCTGGGTTCCGGGCTGTGATCGGGTTTGGCAACTTCCGCAGGCTCTTTGGCAACCCGCAGGTAACAGGGCCTTTTGTTCGGGTTTTTGTCTGGACTGTGCAATGGGCGCTGCTAAGTGTAGCCACCACCTTTGTGGTTGGCCTCTTCCTGGCTATTCTGCTTAACGACCCCTATTTGCGCTTCAGGAAGGTGTACCGTTCTTTGCTGATTCTGCCCTATGCCATCCCCGCCTTTATTTCAGCTTTGATCTGGCGCGGCCTGTTCAATACCGACTTAGGTGTGATCAATCAGATTTTGCAGGCCACCATCGGCTCCTCAGTGCGTTGGCTGCAGGATCCCCTCTGGGCAAAAGTGGCCTTATTGATCCTCAACCTCTGGTTAGGGTTCCCCTATATGATGATCATCTGTTTAGGCGCTTTGCAGAGCATTAATGCGGAGATGTATGAAGCTGCGCTGGTGGATGGGGCCACCTCTTGGCAGCAGTTCCGCCACATCACCCTGCCGCTTCTGATGGTGAGTGTAGCGCCGCTCTTGGTATCGTCGTTTTCCTTTAACTTCAACAACTTCTCAGTGATATACCTGCTGACGTCGGGGCGGCCGCCCATTGCCGGGGCCCAAACCCCAGCCGGCCATACCGACATCTTGATTTCCTATACGTACAGGCTGGCCTTTGAGAGCGGCCGGGGCACAGACTATGGACTGGCTTCCGCTGTTACACTGGTCATCTTCTTGATTACTGGGGTGATAACATTCTTCAATTTCCGGTTTACCGGAGCCCTCGAGGATGTGAGCAAAAATGTATAGAAGGCATTCGTTCTTTAGGGGACTGTGGCGCCATGCAGTGCTGCTGATCTTTGTGGTCTTTGCTTTGTTTCCGATCCTGTGGGTGGTTTCTGCCTCGTTTAATCCGGCAAATACGTTGGTTGGTCAAAGCCTGATTCCAAAGAATGCGAGCTTGGCCAATTACCGGGAGATTTTCACAAGTGAGCAGTATCCCATTGCGCTGTGGATCAAAAATTCGATTGTGATTGGGCTGATCACCTCTGCGTTGGTTGTGGTGATGACCTCCCTGGCTGCCTACGCCTTTTCCCGTTTTAGGTTTAAAGGGCGGAGGGAAGGGCTCTTTGCCTCCCTCTTGGTGCAAGTGTTTCCCCAGATGCTGGCGGCTGTATCAATTTACCTCCTGGTACTCAGCATCGGCAAGATCTTTCCTGCCCTAGGCATCAATACCCATGCGGGCTTGATCATGGTTTACCTCGGCGGGGCCATGGGGGTTAATGCCTGGCTGATGAAAGGCTATTTCGACACTATTCCCACATCACTGGAAGAGTCTGCTATGATCGACGGCGCCTCGCCCTTCCAGGCCTACTACATGATCATCCTGCCTCTGGCCAGGCCGATTTTGGCTGTCATCTTTCTGCTTCAGTTCATCGGGACCTATTCGGAGTTTATCCTGGCAAGCATCCTGATCAGCTCCAGTGAGAAGTACACTCTGGCTGTGGGCCTGCAGCTCTTTATCCAGGATCAGTATGCCAGCCGCTGGGGAGTCTTTTCAGCAGCATCTGTCCTGGGGGCGCTGCCCATTGTAATCTTGTTCATGTTCCTGCAGAAGTACCTGGTGTCAGGTTTAACCAGCGGTGCTGTTAAAGGATAATATTTTCGAAAATGTATGTGTAGGGAAAGGGATCATAGCCCCCTGGGAGAATTATTCTAGTCATAAAATTCGAAAGGGGGTTTTGCTATGTCCAGACGATTGGCCGTAAGTGCTTTGCTCCTGTTGGCCGTGCTGTTGACAGGATGTGGAGGGCGAGTTGTCACTGAGTTTTATGTGCGTGATATTTTCGATGTCGTGGAAGGCGTAGAAGAATCGCTGTTTACTCCGTCGACAGTTGTCGTTGAGTCCCCCGGTGATGAGTACAATGAACAGCTGATTGAACTGTTGGAGCAGAGTTTCAGAGATCCAAGCAATGCCAGGACTGTGACTGAGGACTACACAACCTATGTTGCGGTGGATGTGAAGGTGCCCATCTTGCTTCTGGATGATTATTACGATTTGTGGGAAAACGAGGATCCAATTGGGTTAATTGTTTTCGAGATGGACGAAGGCGGCATTGGGTTTGGCCTTGGCCTAAACAGCGACAAGCTGGATGTGATGTTTGCCGCATTCCAGGAAGAGCTCTGGGAGACCGCTTCCATTGAAGACTTCACGTTCACGATCCTGCTGAACAACGACACGAGGGACCAGGTTCTTGCCAGTTTCCAGGGTGTGTATGTTAACGGATTGCCCATCGCCTATGAGGAAAGCTTTGAAATGGCCAGGCGGGATACCCTGGAGATCAGGCTGGGCGACGTAGCCCGGGATGCGGCCTACCTGGATGGACTGGTGGTTCTGGGGTTTGTGGAGTAAACTGTTGCAGAGTGTTTTGGCACCGGGGGCATCCGCTCCCGGTGTTTTTTGCTCATTGACCCCACGGACAGGGCTCAGGAGGGGAAAATGCGCTTAGAGGAAGGCTGCGGGGGCAGAGTAGCGCTGCGGCGGCCAAGAAGTAGAGGAACGTACAAGCCAGGAGGTAGAGGAATGAACACTTATGAGTTCAGGGAACTGACTTTTAATGATATAGCCGGCATGGCGGAACTGCTTGAGGCAAGGCAGGACAGGGAATCTGAGACCTTTCCTTTCCTGAGAAACAGCCTTCTGCAGAGAAAAGGTATTCAAGACAGGCTGCAGCGCCTGTTGGCAGAAGACCGTGGAGTCGGCGTGGGGGCGTTTAAGGGTGGCCGGCTCGCCGGCTATCTCTTAGCAGTGATCAGAATTGATACCAGGAGCGGCAGATGTGCGTTTGTTCCCTATGAGGGAGCCGCCCTTAGGACTGGCCAATCTGGGGAGCTTCTCAGACACCTCTATGCCCAGGCGTCTGTCTTGTGGCTGGAACACGGCTGTTTTAGCCACTCGGTCTTTATACCCCTGGCTGACCCAGCTTACTTTGATGCCTTCTTGCGTCTGAGCTTTGGCATTGAGCAAGTTTATGCAGTGTTGCAGAGGGAAGAGTACAAACCCTTTGCAGGCCCGGAAGGGGCGGCAGTCAGGCTGGCAGCCCAGAGCGACCAAGGGGTGATGGGCAAGCTGTCCAGTGTCATCTCCAAATACCAAAGTGAAGCACCGGCTTTTATTCCGG
>JAAYSR010000246.1 GCA_012518325.1 Bacillota bacterium | reverse complement strand
ATCACAACGCCCCTCACAAATCCCATCGGCTGCAATGTCAAATGGGACGGCAAGGATCCCCACTGGATGCCGGTGGAGGCCTGTGACCTGGTCTAAGGCAGAATTGAGAAGACGCTGGTTCTCCCAGCGTCTTTTTTATGCCAGCTGTTCGTAGAGGAAGTCTAAAATCTCCCTAGCTGTCGGGGGGCAGCCTTGGACATGAGAGGCAAAGCCCCTGGTACAGCTGCCGATGCCGATGCCCTGTCGCCTCTTGCCTTTAAAGCCCTGGCCGATCAGAATTGGTTCAGGCAACCGGCTGAACAGCCCCCGTTCCCGCAAACGGCCTAAGGCGTGGATCAGGCTGCCGTAACAGGCTGAGCAGGCCTGATCCTCCCGGACGATGCGGGCGAGTTCCTCCACCTGCCTGGCAGACTTGATCCTGGAGGTAGTGTGCCTTGCGCCAACTACCTCAACTTCATCGCTGCCGCTGAACACTTTTCCGACCCCGAGCTTCTCTGCCAGGGTGATGTAGGGAATCTCTGCCGGCTCATAGCCCAGGAGACTGGCTACGTAGGAATCGATCTGAACCGGATCTGTCCCGACAATAATGCGGTCCATCTGCACCGGATTGCCGCCCTCTTCAAAATCCAGATCCCCCAGGAGGCCGTCTACCACCACAAGGCCTGTCCTGACTGCCTTGTTCAGATAAGCGATGGGCTTGTGGAGCCCTAAGGTATGGAACCTGCGTTTTTCCCGGTTGGGAATGCATCCCTTGAGGTTTTTCAGGGCACAGGTGATTTTTGTCTGGCAGTGGCCCTTCAGTACCGGGAAATTGATGAGAAAATAAATGCGGCTCAGCTCGTCGCAGACATGCAGTTCCAGCTCCTCCACCCGGCGGATGTGGGAAGAGTCTTTCTGCAGGTCGATCAGCTCCACACCGTACCTTGCGGCCAGATCGGCATAGCCGCACACCTGAAAAGCCCTCTGGGTGCTGTCGCCAACCCAGGAGCCTTCCAGAACTGCCAGATCGCGAAAGCCGCAGTCCCGCAGGTACTGAATAACCCCTTCCACAACCTCGGGATCGGTAGTGGCCCCCTCCCTGGCCGGCCGGGCTACAACCAAATTGGGCTTGAGGCCGATGCGGGCTCCGGCAGGAATCATCCCCTGCAAGTTTATTGCGCTCAAAAGCTCCTTCACCATCGGAATGGGATCCTGGCCGTAGCTGACATAGATTTTTTCCGCTCTGCTCACACAGATCACCCTTTCAACTCCCCTTCATAATAGCATAAATTGGCATACCTATGGAGGATAATGGGACCGCGCCTTGAACTCTCTAGGCAAGAAGATCCTGGGGGGATGGGAATGGATGCTGAAACACTGTATCTAACCATGGACGACGGCGCGAGTATCTTTGTCCGCACCTGGCAGACAGCGCAGCCTCCCCGGGGGGTGCTGCAGATCGCCCACGGCATGGCTGAGCACAGCGGCCGCTACGCGCACTTTGCCAAGTTCTGCACTGATCGCGGCTTTATTGTTGCGGCCAACGACCACCGGGGACACGGCCGGACAGGCGAAAAATCCGGCCTCATGGGTTACCTTGCGGAAAAAGACGGTTTTGAACGGCTCGTCGATGATTTGTATGCGGTGCAGGCCTGGGCCCGGGAGAGATACCCCGGCCTGCCAATCTTTCTGATGGGACACAGCATGGGATCTTTCCTCGCCCGCCGCTATCTGCAGAAGTATGGTGAGACCGTAAGCGGGGCGATCCTGATGGGCTCAGGCGGACATCCTGGCTTCGCCCTGAAACTTGGCAAACTCATTGCCCGGCTGCAGATGTCCAGAAATGCAAAAAAACCCAGCCTGCTGCTGGATAAAATTGCCTTCGGCGCCTACAACCGCGGCATTAAGCCGGTTAAGACTAATTTCGACTGGCTCTCCCGGGATGACGGGGAGGTGCGGAAATACATTGCAGATCCCTACTGCGGCATCGTCTGCAGCGCAGGCTTTTTCTTCGATCTCTTTACCGGCCTGGAGGCGATCCATGATCCGGCCCTGATTCACCAGATACCCAAGGACATGCCGATCCTGGCAGTGAGCGGCGATGCTGACCCGGTAGGCGGCCACGGCCGCGGCGTTGCCGAATTTGTGGGCCAGCTGAAAAAATACGGTGTGGCCAATGTTGAGATGAAGCTCTATCCCGAAGCCAGGCATGAGCTCCTCAACGAGCTGAACAAAGAGGAAGTGATGGCGGATCTCCTCGCCTGGCTGGAGGCAAGGCTTGAGGAACAGCCCGGCTAGACGCTGAGCTTTTCCCACTCCTTAGGCTTGAAGCCAATCAAAAGAGCGCTGGGACTCACTAGAATAGGGCGCTTAATCAGCATGCCGTCGGCTGCGAGCATTTCGACGGCCTCTGCCTGCGACAGGCTGCCTAGGCGGTCTTTTAACCCCAGCTCCCGGTAACGTGTGCCGCTGGTATTGAAAAAGGCCTTAAGGGGATAGTCCCCCCGCTGCACCCATTCCGTCAGTTCTTCTGCGGTGGGCGTCTGCTCTGTAATCTCCCGGTAAGTGTAGGAGATGCCCTTTTCATCCAGGAATGCCCTTGCTTTCCTGCAAGTTGAACACTTCGCGTAGCAAAAAAACGTAAAACCCATAGTCCCCTCCTATGTTGAAAAAGTGGCGGGCCGCCCAACAGCCCGTCACTTTTATTTTGTCTTCCCCGATCCAGCCGGCTAGGCCAGCATCCGCTTGAACTGCGTCTCGAGGAATTTTGGATCCATGTACTTCTTGCCGCCGGCAACGTCCCTGAGGGGAACAGCCTGGTCACGGCCTTCGAGCCTGGTGACCATCAGGCCGGTCTTGCCTTCCAGGATCAGGTCAACTGCCAGGTTGGCAAAGCTCAGGGCCAAATCTACATCAAACGGCGAAGGAATGCCGCCCCTCAGGAGGTAGCCCATCACTTGCACGCGGGGCTTGCGGCCTGTGGCCTTCTCATAAATATCGCCGACGATGTGGCCGACACCTGCTGTATAGACATTGCCGAATGCGTCCTTGCGGAGCTCACCGCGGTCGACGCCCTTCAGTTCAATGCCTTCAGATACGATGGCCAGACCTGCCCGTCCGGTTCTCTTCTTGTATTCCTTCATGCGCTCGATCATCTCTTCCAGCTCCATGGGCCCTTCAGGGCACATGCAGGCGCAGGCAGGAGTGTTCAATGCGGTGGCGAAGGCCAGCCAGCCTGCATCGCGGCCCATGACCTCTGCGATCATGTCTTTGTCATGGCCGACGTTGCTGTTGATCATGCTGTTAATGCAGGTTGCCGCCTGGCGAACGGCTGTGTCATAGCCGAGTGTGTAGTCAGTGAATCTCAGGTCATTGTCAATGGTCTGGGGTGCTCCGACGACTTTAAAGCCGAGCTCGGACAAGTGAGCTGCTACGCCCAGAGTATCATCGCCGCCCATGCAGATCATAGCGTCGATCTTGCGGTCTTCCAGGCTGGCCAACACTTGGTCCATCTGGCCGTCCTTAATGGGGTTCTTGCGTTCGCTGCCCAGCATTGTGCTTGGGGTGTGGCGATGGGGGGCCAGCATGGCGCTGTTCAGGCTGATGGCATCGTTGTTCACCATGCCCAGCCAGCTGCTGCGAAAGCCGGTCAGGGTGTGCCCTTCGCTTTCCAAACGCTTTGCCAGGAAATAGAGAAAGTCATTGATTCCTGCAGAGTCGCCTCCGCCAGTCAAAACACCAAAATTCATACACTCAACCTCCACTATCTTAATTGGTCTACGGACCATATGCTGTAACTCCGCGACATTCTTTTCTTATTTTGGGACCGATTTCCTCCCCGCAGAGCGTAGAGTTAACGGAAAGTTAGCCTAAGCCTCTAAATTTTAAACACTTTTGTTAAAAATCCGTAAATGTCGGCGTGCTCAGCAATAATCTTCCCGATAGGTTTACCGTGGCCATGGCCGGACTTCGTATCGACTCGCAGCAAAATGGGAGCATCCCCCTGCTGGGCCTCCTGCAGCGCAGCGGCGAACTTGAAGGCATGGCCCGGCACTACCCGGTCATCGCCCTGGGCTGTGATGACAAAGGTGGGAGGATACTCAGCCTTCTTCACATTGTGCAGGGGCGAATAGCGGTACAGAAACTCAAAGTGCTCTGGGTTTCCCGGATCGCCGTACTCTGGAATCCAGTAGCGTCCCACCGTGAACTTATGGAAGCGCAGCATATCAGTGACGGGGACAATGCAGAGCACAGCCCCGTAGAGCTCGGGCCTTTGGGTCATGCAGGCGGAAACCAGCAAACCTCCATTGCTGCGCCCTTCAATGGCCAGTTTCTCCCGCTTGGTGTAGCCGTTTTCGATCAGCCACTCCGCCGCTGCGATAAAGTCATCGAAGACATTCTGCTTCTTGTCGAGCATGCCTGCCCTGTGCCATTCATCGCCGTACTCACTGCCTCCCCTGAGGTTGGCCACTGCATAGACCCCGCCCAGTTCAAGCCAGAGAATGCGGGAGGCGGAAAACGAAGGTGTTATGGCAATGTTGAACCCGCCGTACCCGTAAAGGAGGCAGGGATTTTCCCCGTTGAGCTCCAGCCCCTTGCGGTGCACAAGGAACATGGAGACCTGGGTGCCGTCCTTCGACGGGTAGAAAACCTGCGAGGTTTCATAGTCCTCAGGGTTGAACTTCAGCTCCCGCCTGCCGAAGGGCTCAAGCCTCCCGGCATCCAAATCATAGCGGAATATTGCCGAGGGATGCAAAAAGGAAGTAAAGGAGATGAAAAACTCCCGGTGATCCTGCTGGCCGGAGAGACCTTCAATAAAGCCCATGGCCGGCAGCCCCGCCTCTTCCTCCAGCTCGCCGCCTGCTCCGAAAATGCAGAGCCGCGAGGAGGCGTTGTGCATATAGGCTATGACAAACTTGCCGCCAATATAGCGGCCCTGGGAGATCACATCCTCCTGCTCAGGGATGACTTCCACCCAGTTCTCCCTGTCAGGATCCTCGACATCGACGGCGATCACCCGCCCCTTAGGGGACTGCCAGTCGGTGAAGAAGAAAAACTTGGAGCCTTCGCTGCCCCAGAACCTGAATGTCGCTTCCCCCGGCTCCAGAAGGCGGACAATGGGTCCTTCCCCATCAAGTTTTTGATAGTAAAACCCATTACGGGGGTCGGTCCCGTGGTTAACGTGGATCAAAAGGTACTCCTGGTCCGCAGTGAGAAAAGGCGAAAAACTCAGCTCCTTCGCATCGGGGCGATGGAAGACCAGGCGGTCTTCTTCCTGCGGAGTGCCCAGGGTGTGCCAATAGATCTGGCTGTAGTTCACTTCATCTTCCGGAGGCACGGTGCCGGGCTCGGGAAAGCGGCTGTAATAAAAGCCCTCAGCTCCCCGCCAGGCCATGTTGGTAAACCTGCACCAGCGGATGGCCTCCGGCAGGTTCTCCTTTCTTTCCAGGTCGCGGATGTGGATCACCTGACGGTCGCTGCCGCTCTCTGATACAGTATACGCCAGGAACCTACCGCCGTCCTCAATGGTGTAGTTGCTAATGGCTGCAGTCCCGTCGGAACTCCAGGCATTGGGATCCAGTACGGTGTCCGCAGCTCCCTCCAGTCCCTGCTGGCGATAAAGCACCGGCTGGTTCTGCAGGCCGCTGTTCGCCTCGTAAAAGTACCAGTCTCCGACCTTCCTCGGCAGAAAGACACGGGGGAAGTTCCAGAGCTCTGCCAGGCGCTTTTTCAGCTGCGGACGGGGATCCCCTGAGGCAAAAAACTTCTCTGCCAGGGCGCGCTGGTTTTCCACCCAGGCCTCCACTTCAGAGTCGGTGTTTTCCAGCCAGCGGTAAGGGTCAGCAACAGGTGTTCCGTGAAAGTCTTCTACAATGTTCTCTTTCCTTGTCTGCATGCGCTTCGCTCCTTCGCTACAATCTAACCTGATCTTCGCCGCAGGCAGCCGGTACCCTTTTTTGCCTTAAACGCGAAAAACGCACCAAGGGTCCTCGGTGCGAAGCTGGACTTTTCAGATTGCTTTGCGAAACTGTTCGTAGCGGAGGGCCAGGCGGTCCCGATCCGGCCTCTCCGCCTCTTTTTTCGGAAGCAGCAGGCGCTGACTGTGGATGCCTTGGATGCCATGGCGCAGCATTGGTCCGTCGATTTCCTGCAGGAGATCATCCCGCACCACGATCTGGTAATCGGGTGTTACTCCGATGAAGTGCCGGTCATAGGCGGCATGGTGGATTTTGCAGAGCGAAAGGCCGTTGTTGACCACGGGCTCGCCGCCGAGATCACTGTCGGGGATAATATGGGCTGCATCCAACAGCTCGGCATGGCGCAGCCGGCAAAAGGCGCACTGGCTGCGGTAAGCCTCCAGCACCCTGACCCGGAACGCCCTTTGGTGCAGGCGCACCCTGAAGCTCGCTGTGATGTAGCGCCGACGCGCCAGCGCAGCCTCTTCGCTCACTGACGGGACAGACTGAATGTGATGTTTGTCGTCGACTGCAACTGTAAAGGTCAGGCCAGCGGGATCGTCGCCGACTATGTATACGGGCCAGGCAGCCACATACTTGCCTGTGGCAAGACCGTGAAAGTAAACCAGGGGAACCCCTTCGATCATTGCCCGGCGCAAGCCGGCATTTTCATGATGATTTGGGTCGGTGCCCCGGTATTTGTAGTGCAGAAGGCCGTCCTCAGTCATCCCGTCAGCGTAGTGCCCCTGGTAGGAAGTACGGATCGAGATGGGGACCGACTCAAAGGCCTTTGGCTTCCAGATCCCCTGCTGGCCGACTAGACTGATTTTCTGACCCCTGTAGAAAAATCCGTGTTGGAGCAGGGACCAGGGCAAGACGTCTTCATAAAGCGCCGACTGTTCCTCGAGCCAGGCAAAAACAGCCAGCCGGATTTGGGCTTCCCTCATCACACTTGGTCCCCCCCTTACTGGTATTAGTTGCCATATTCGGGCTTCGCCAGGCCAAATCCTGCCCCAAAACAAGGAAAAGCGGAGGCGATGCCCTCGCCTCCGCTGCCTTAACAGACTATTGAATTGGGATTTCCCTGTTGCTCGGCCCGTCAGCTGCCTTGGGGAAACGAACATCCAGCACGCCGTCTCGATAGCTTGCCTGCACATCTTCCGGCGAGATGTTCCCCACATAGAAGCTGCGCTGACTGGACACCTGCCTTCTCTCACGGCAGATGTAGCTGTCGCTGTCTTCCGCCTTGATCTCATCCTGGCGCACTGCCACGGTGAGATACCCGTCATTGAGGGACAGCTTAATGTTCTCCTTTGCTACGCCAGGCAGGTCTGCCTGCAGAGAATAGCCATCAGCAGCCTCTTTCACATCAACATTGAACCCTTGCCATCCCTGCCAGGAAAACTCCGGCCAGCTGAACAGCTGCTGAAAACTCTGCGGGAAGAACGACTCCCTGCCGTGTCTGCGAAATGGCATTAATCTATACATGCTAACGACCTCCTCATATGTTATCTTGCTCAATTACATTCTTGCATAAACATCAGGGAAGGTCAAAGTCAGAAAAGGTCAAGAGCAGATGCTGTGAGGTGATTTTGGCAAAAAATCTTGCAGAATCTCCCCCTTTCTCTCCCTTACAACGTCAGAGAAGGTCAAACTGCCTTCCCTTGCCAAAGCTGCTCCTTTCTGGAAATTTAGCAGCAACAAAAAACCCGCAGGCTTGCGGGCTTCTTTACTCCATTATCGAGTATCCCCTTTTCCTCAGTTCGGCTTTAATGTTTTCGATATCCAGCCCCCGCATGGCTGCTCCCTTAGGGATGGTCATCACTCGGCCCGCTGTCTTGAGCATGGCTGGATTGGCAATCGCTGAAAAGCCTATCTCTTTCATGACTTCCACAAGTTCAGGAAACTCCTGTACCAGCTCATATACGGTTTTGCTTAGATCAATGGTCTTGGCCATAGCGCCCTCCTTCTATCCAACAACTGTCCCAGCCCGTGGGCCGCCTGCCACAGCTACACAGTTCTTCCCTGCTTCCTTGGCCCGGTAGAGGGCCTGATCTGCCTGCAGGTAATAGTCGCGGATTCCTTCCGTTCCCTGCAGGGCGGCCACCCCAAAGCTGGCAGTGATGTGAATGGTGTTGTCCTGGCCAAGGGCAAAGCTGTGACCTGAGACGGTTTCTCTTAATAAATCTGCCAGTTCCGCAGCCTCAGCGAGGGTGCTGCCGGGCACCAGGATCACAAACTCCTCGCCCCCCAGCCGGACCAGGGTGTTCCTGCTCCCAACAGACTCCCTGACAAGCTGTGAGAACTGCCTCAAGAGGTCATCGCCGCAGAGGTGCCCGTAGGTGTCATTAACCGCTTTAAAATTGTCCACATCGCACATGATGAGGCAAGACTCTCTCTGCCTGTTTTTCACCCTTTCCACTTCCTCGCCCACAAGTTCGTCTAAAAAGCGCCTGTTGGGGAGATCTGTGAGGGAATCATGGTAGGCCATGCGGGTGAGTATGTTCTGCTGCTTGGCAATGGTCTGCTCCTGGAGCTTGGAACGGCGAAAATGCTGCCAGTTGACGATGGACAGAGCAAAACCGATGGCACAGGCAATCCTGCCGTTAACCAGCGTGGAGCTGAGAACGGTCTCCGAAACGGTGTCCAGTGACAGGAAGGCCCCTCGAAAAGCCAGAAAGGCAGCAACAAAGACGATCAGGGCAGTGCGGGGAGGCAGATAGTAAAAGGTGCCGACAATGGTAACACAAAGCAGAAACGGGGTGATGCCCGGCACAACCAAATGGTCCACCAGGCTGATCACAAGGCCTGAGGCAAGGACAAAGGCCACT
>JAAYSR010000245.1 GCA_012518325.1 Bacillota bacterium | reverse complement strand
GTCAGCTCTTGCGGCTGAACTTTTCCCCGCATTTTGCGCAGGTAATCGTAATCTTGCCCCGTCCCTTGGGCACCCTCAGCCTTTGCCTGCACTTAGGGCATTTAAAGTGGCGATGGGTGTCCCGTTCCTGGAAAATGCGCCTCTGTACCCTGAACCAGGCTTCTACAGCCCCTTTCTTTTCCAGGAAGAGCTGGTTTTCCCGGCGCCTCCTAAACAAAGACCGGGAAAAAGTACGGTACAAAGCCCAAATTACTCCGGCGTAGTACACCAGCTGGAGCAGGGGAAACCTGAAAATCCTAGCCAAAAAAAGAACAGCCACACTGGCAATGAGGATAAACAGTGTAAACTGGTCCACTCCATTTCGTCCGTACATAAATCTTTGCAAACCCATCTGCAGCCGCGTCTTAAACTCCTGCCACTTCACGTTGACTCCCCCAAACCTAAACAATTCACCTGCACAGGTTCTTCTGCAGCAGGATAGAAATTCCTCCCTTAAGAAGCATAGCTGCCACAAGGGATTTGCCTTCTGCAGCCGAAGGAGGTAAGAGACAAATAGCAGAAAAGAGGCCTTTGGCATGGCACTATATCGGTTTGACACCCATGTTCACACCAGTGAAACCAGCATTTGCGGCAAAATTCCCGGAGCGGAGGTGGCCCGGCTTTACAAGCAGGCAGGTTACAGCGGGATTGTGATCACAGATCACTTTCACCTGGATTTCTTTGCCCGTTTCCCTGATCTGTCCTGGCCGGAAAAAATAGCCCGCTACCTGGCAGGCTACCGAGCCGCGCTGCAGGAAGGAAGGAAAATTGGCCTGACAGTGCTCCTGGGCATGGAACTCCGCTTCCCAGACAGTGAAAACGATTACCTGGTGTACGGTTTTGACGAGGCTTTCCTTTTGGAACATGAAGATCTCTGTCAACTTGGCCTGGAAAACTTCCATCGCCTAACTCGAGGCAGAGACATTTTGATTTTCCAGGCCCACCCCTTTCGCGACGGTCAAAGCCGAGCAAACCCGAGATTCTTGGACGGCGTGGAAGTCTTTAACGGACATCCCCGCCAAATTTCACGCAACCGCCTCGCTGAAGCCTTTGCCAGCGAAAACCGCCTGCTTCGGATCGCCGGTTCCGATGCCCACTTCCCTGCCGGCATAGGCACATCGGGGATTCTCACCCCTGAACCAATCACCTCTATCGGGGAATTTGTAAAGCTTTGGGCTCAAAGCGGGCCGGAGCTGATCGTGGACTGAAGAGCCCTGGCGCATTGCCAGGGCTCTTGGCTTCCAAAGACAATTATCACAGTTTAAAGTGCCCAACCAGTTCCTGCAGCCTAGCTCCCATGGCTGTGAGATCCTGGGACGAACTGGCTATTTCCTCGATAGAAGCTGCCTGCTCCTCAGTTGCACTGGAGATTTCATGGCCTGCAGCATTGGTTTCCTGGATGCCTGCCGAGATGTGACGAACCTGCTCTACAATCCCCTCTACTGCCCCAAGAATGTCCCTCAAGATCCTGCCGCTCTCACCCACGCTCCCAAGGGCCTCTTCAGCCTGCCGGGCGCTGTCTTTCATGCCGCTGACGGTAGAGGAAATGCCGTTTTGGATCTGGCCGATCAGTGCTGTGATCTCTGCCGCGGCATCAGCTGATTCTTCCGCAAGCTTTCTCACTTCCTCCGCCACCACTGCAAACCCCCGGCCGTGCTCCCCTGCCCTGGCTGCTTCAAT
>JAAYSR010000244.1 GCA_012518325.1 Bacillota bacterium | reverse complement strand
TAAATTCGCCCCAGGGAGGCCTGTGGAGGAAGATCAAGGAAGCCGGCCTGATCCGTTCGGTCTGCAAGGCCTGTGCGGCTCAGATGGGAACACTGGCTGAGGCAGAGGCCCAGGGTCTGCCCATTGATGCAGGCTTGTCGGGGCATTCTGACTTAGAAGTCTTTACCGCCCAGGGTTTTGAAATTATCTTGTTTTAAGGAGCGGGTGCCCATGTCAGTTGATCCAAAGGAGATTCGTGAAGCAAAAGTTGTGGCCAGGGAGGTTCTGGCCTTGCTCGACGAGGTGGAAAAACAGCTGAAAAGCGCGCGTAATTGGGGTTATTACGATATGCTTGGGGGAGGCTTTTTTTCCAGCTGGATTAAGCACGGGAAAATTGACAAGGCAGAGGCATTGCTGCACAAGGTCAGTGACAGACTGAGAAAACTCCAAAAGGAGCTGTCCGATGTTTACATCGGTTTAGATCCGCAACTGAAAATCACGGATTTTGAGCGTTTTATGGATATCGCATTCGACAACATCCTCTCAGACTGGCTGGTGCAAAGCAAAATCCGCAGCAGTTTAGATGAAGCAGCCCGGATACGCGGAGAAGTACAGAAAGTCCTGGACAGCTTAGAACGCCTGGAAAGGGAGCATGGGCATTAAATCAGCGGAGGGGGATAGCTATGTACTTGAACTGTTATGACGATGTCAAGAAACTTACCGCAGGGTTGGTTGAAATTCCCAGCATAGTCAAGACCAGCGGTGAAACTGATTGTGCCAGGAGAGTATATGAATTTTACAGTGAGCTGCCTTATTTCAAGGATCATCCAGAGTATCTGCTGCTTCAGCAGACGGAGGATGATGAGATTGAGAGACATAACGTATTGGCCATGGTCAGGGGTACGAAGGGCAGTTCCGATCGGACGGTGATTCTCATGGGCCATATCGACACCGTGGGAGTCGATGACTTTGGTCCCCTCAAAGCCCATGCCTTTGATCCAGAGAAACTTCCCCAACTGCTCAAAGAGTTGAGGCTCGACGATGATGTCCGGCGCGATCTCGAATCCGGAGAATATATGTTTGGTCGGGGTGCGTTGGATATGAAATCCGGAGTAGCCGGGCATATGTGGCTAATTCGTTATTTTTCCCAGCATCCTGAAGAACTTGATGGCAACATCATTGCCGTGGCAGAATGTGATGAAGAAGATAACGCACATGGAATCATCTCCGCCCTCAAGGTGCTGAAAGAGTGGAAACAGCGTTACGGCCTGGAATACATAGCCGCCATCAATGCAGATTATTCCACTCCATACCATGAAAAGGACGAGAATCGCTATGTTTACTTCGGCACTATCGGGAAGCTGCTGCCCTCGTTTTATGTTGTGGGCAAGGAGACCCATGTTGGGCAAGCCTTTGGCGGGTTGGATCCCAACCTGCTGGTTGCCGAACTGACCAGACTGATCGATTTGAATCCTGACCTGTGCGATGAGGCACAGGGAGAAGTAACCATTCCGCCTGTGACGCTCAAGCAGACTGATGTCAAGGATGCCTATACTGTGCAGACCGCCATCGCCGCCTATGTCTACTATAACTTTTTCACGCACAGCATGAGCCCCAAAGATGTCATGGAGCTGATGAAGGAGAAGGCAACCGAGGCCTTCGACAACATCGTGGCGTACACCAATGAGTCCTACAGGCGGTTTTGCGAGAAGGCCGGCCACATCTACACTCGACTTCCCTGGAAGACAAGGGTGTATACCTGGGAAGAGTTCTACAAGGAATTGGCAGAGCAGCACGGTGACAAATTCGAGGAGCATCTCAGGCAGTTTGCCAGTGAGATGCACCGGAGCAATCCTGCTTTGGATCTGAGGGACTTCAATGTGCGGATGGTGGAGGAAGCATGGTCCTGGGCTCAGGACAAGAGCCCGGCAATCATAGTCTTTTATGCTTCTACCATGTACACTAATCTGGAAATGACTGGACGGAGCGAAAACGAAAAAAGGCTTCTGGACAGCGTTGCCGCATCTGTCAATGAGCTGCAGCAGTACTCGGACAAACCGGTTGTGACCAAGATGTTCTATCCCTACATTTCCGACTCCAGCTTTATGGCCCTTGGGGGCGACAGGGAAGACTTGGCTGCTCTCCAACACAATACACCGGCTTGGGGAATCAAGTATACCCACCCGATTGAAGACATAGCCCAGATTAATGTGCCCGTTGTGAATATAGGGACCTTTGGCAAAGACGGCCATAAGCTGACAGAAAGAGTGCACATGAAGCATACTTTTGAGCACGTGCCGAACATCACCTATAAAGTCATCAAGAAGCTGTTAGGCTGAGAGGCTGGCGCCTCCAGGTCAAATATTGATCTGGAGGCTTTTTTGTTGACAAATATATCGGCAGATGATATATTCGCTATAGATATATCGTATGTGGATATATCCAATACTGTGCAAGGGAGGAAAGTGCTATGGCCAGTGCCCCAAATGAGCCTCTCACGGACAATGTCTACTTTATTCTCATCAGTCTGCTGACAGATAAACATGGCTACCTGATCATGCAGACGGTTGAAGAGCTGACTGACGGTGGATTTGTTGTAGGACCGGCATCTCTTTATACAAACCTGAAGAAGCTCTTAAAAGCTGGGTTGATTGAGGAAAAACCGGGGGAAAAGAGCAACCAGAAGGTGTATGGCATCACGGCGGCCGGTGTCGAAGCGCTGAAAAATGATCTCAGGCGGAGGGAGAAAATGGTCAACATCGCTCGGCAGAGGTTGTCACTACTCGATGGAGGCGAAGTGAAGTGAAAAAGAAGTACGTACCCATCAGCGGATTTGCCTTTGGTGAAAAGGCTGATTTTGCAAAGTTGGAGAGACTGGCCCGGCAAGGCTGGATCCTTGACGGGATCAACATGTTTTTCTACAGACTGAAAAAGGAGGAGCCGCAGACCATCGTCTACAGCCTCGATTACCGCTCAGACTGCGACGATGAATACTTTGCCATCTTCCAGGCTGCGGGCTGGACGCATCGGGCAACCCTTGCGGACACGCATATCTTCTCAGCACCTGAAGGTACGACCCCTCTCTATCTAGATGCAGCGGAGCAGTCTGAACAGTACTTGCCCATTATCCGGGAAACTGCCAAGGGAAGTGCTGTATCCTTTCTATTCCTCATTCTACTGGGGATTTTGCGACACATCGGCAGTCCTCTCACTTGGACTTCTCCTGTCTTCATGGTGTTGTTTGTTTTGGCCTGGGTTGTCTTTGTGTTCAACTTTATGCCGTGCCTGGGCTACTTATTTAGAAGATTGCGCTCGGTTCGAACCGGGCGATGAAAGGGTTCATACCGGATATGGAGAAGTATCAGTTGTGCTTAAATGCAGTTAATCTGAACACCCGGTAAAGGAGAATAATAGTGACCGCACTCTTAATCATTATCTACATCGCATTCATCAGTCTTGGACTGCCTGACTCCGTCCTAGGCAGCGTCTGGCCAGTCATTAGGGTTGATCTATCAGCTCCAGTCAGTTTAGTTGGCTATGTGGCCATGACGGTAAGTGCAGGCACCGTAATTTCCAGTCTGATGAGCAACCGCCTTGTCGCCCGCTTTGGCACAGCCAAAGTAACAGTTGTCAGTGTTGCAATGACCGCCTTTGCCCTGTTGGGCTATTCTCTTGTCGGGCATGCAGCGTTCCTGTTTCTGCTGGCTATACCTTTAGGACTCGGTGCAGGCAGTGTAGATGCAGCACTAAATAACTTTATAGCTTTGCATTATGAGTCTAAACATATGAACTGGCTCCACTGTTTCTGGGGTGTAGGGGCTACAGCAGGTCCCTTGATTGTGTCTCTGTTCTTAGCCAATCCAGGGGGCTGGAGAACTGGCTACCTGGTCATTGCCGCACTGCAGTTTGCTCTGGTCCTGGTTCTGCTATTGACTATGAAGCTCTGGAAAGGCAAGGAGCAGCAGGCGGCAAAAGGCGAACAGGGGGAGCAGAGAGTGTTGACCAACAGGGAAGCGCTGGCCATTCCCAGTGTCAAGCTGGCCTTGGTTTCCTTCATATTCTTCAGTGTTACCGAGACCACAACCGGCCTGTGGAGCAGCAGCTATTTAGTCGGAGTTGAGGGAATCAGTGCCGCGGCGGCCGCTCGCTGGACCGCCTCCTTTTACGGAGGAATAACCCTCGGACGCCTCCTCTCCGGCTTTTTGTCCATCAAGATCAAAAATGCAGCGCTGATCCGGGCTGGGCAGCTGGTATGTGTTCTGGGAGCTCTGCTGTTGATCCTGCCTCTTCCGGTTGCAGTATCAGCTGCCGGCATTACCATCATCGGCCTGGGAACTGCCCCAGTTTTCCCGGCGATGCTCCATGAGACACCGGTTCGGTTCGGTTCCAGAGCCTCAGGGGCTATTATGGGTCTGCAGATGGCAGTTGCCTACCTGGGCGGCACCCTTGGTTCGCCGCTCTTTGGCGCCCTGTCTTCTCTGACCTCGTTGCGGCTGCTGCCCTTTTATCTGTTGATCGCTGTCCTGATCATGCTCAGTGCTTCTGAGCTGTTGGATGAACGCCTGAGGGTTCAAGGTAAATCCTGATTCGGGAAAAGACTGGGGCTGCTGCAAATTGCGGCAGTCCCTTACTGGTACTGCAGTCCACACCACAAGGAAAACCCAAGAAAATGTCGAACTTTACCAAAATAAGGTGGGTGGCTGAGATGAGAATCTTGATACGCAGGATTTACCTGCTCGGACTCGTTTTCGTACTCCTTGGGGCACTGAACACTATCCTTGGACATCGTCATCTCGAGGGCCGGCTCAGACAGGAAATAGCGCAAACGATCAAGTTCAAGCTGGACCATGTCATGGGCGAGACCAGCTCCTACATGCTCAACGCAGAAAGGATGATCAATGCCGCGGCAGCGGTGGTAAGGATGGAGTCAGACGATGAAAAAATCGTCCGTTTTTTCAACGAAGC
>JAAYSR010000044.1 GCA_012518325.1 Bacillota bacterium | reverse complement strand
ATGGGACTGACTATGGCCTTTCGCCGGCTTAAGTTCTTGGACGGGGACGGCATCGTCCAGTCGAATGTGGAAGAGACTATGGCTGTAATCGGCAATATTGCCTCCGAAGGCATGAAAAAGACGGATGGTACTATTATTAGGAATATGATCAAGCAGCGGCATGACTAGTCAATCTGACTCACTGGGGAGCAAATTAGCCGCCGGCAAGGGGTGCAGCGCAAGATGTCAAAAGCAGATATTGGTTTAGTGGGTTTGGCTGTAATGGGCGAAAACCTGGTCATGAACATGGAGAGCAAGGGTTTTTCCGTTGCAGTTTACAACCGCACAGTGGATAAAGTGACAGCCTTTGTAGAAGGCAGGGCAAAGGGCAGGAACATTATTGGGGCAAAGTCCCTGCAGGAACTGGCGGACAGCCTGAAAAAGCCCCGCAAGATTATGCTGATGGTTAAGGCCGGAAAACCGGTTGACAACCTGATTGAGCAGCTGGTTCCATTCCTGGACCCAGGCGATATTATCATTGACGGAGGCAACTCTTATTTCGGCGATACGATGCGCCGTGCCAAGCAGCTGGAAGCTATGGGGTTTCTCTATGTGGGAACCGGGGTCTCCGGCGGTGAAGAAGGGGCGCTGCACGGAGCAAGCCTGATGCCCGGCGGCTCGCCGGAAGCCTGGCCCCATATTCAGCCCATCTTCCAGGCGGCGGCAGCCAAAGTCGAGGACGGCAGCCCCTGCTGCGACTGGGTAGGGCAGGACGGCTCCGGCCACTTTGTCAAAATGGTCCACAACGGCATTGAATACGGAGACATGCAGCTGATCTGCGAAGCCTACCATCTCATGAAGGATCTCTTAGGCCTCAGCGCCGACGAGATGCACGAGATCTTCAAGGAGTGGAATCTGGGCGAGCTGAACAGCTATCTGATTGAAATCACCTCAGACATCTTAGCATACAAAGATGAAGATGGTACGCCCCTAGTAGATAAGATCCTGGATACGGCAGGGCAAAAGGGAACAGGTATGTGGACCGCGAAGCAATCCTTTGATGAAGGCGTTCCACTAACCCTGATCGGCGAAGCAGTCTACTCACGCTTTCTCTCTGCCATGAAGGAAGAAAGGGTTGCCGCCTCCAAGGTGTTAACAGGACCGGCACCGACCTTCAGCGGCGATCGGGAAGCTTTTATAGAAGACATCAGGCAGGCCCTTTACGCCTCGAAAATTGTATCTTATGCCCAAGGCTATGCCCTGATGCGGGCTGCTGCCAAGAGCTACGGCTGGGACTTGAATTACGGTGATATTGCGTTGATGTGGCGCGGCGGCTGCATTATCCGTTCCGCATTTTTGGACGATATCAAAAGTGCCTTTGATCAAAACCCCGAACTTGCCAATCTGCTCTTAGATCCATTCTTCAAGGCGAAAGTAACTGCAGCCCAGGAGAGCTGGAGGAAGGTCTGTGCCACAGCAATGCTGAGCGGCATTCCGGTACCTGCCTTTGCCTCAGCCCTGAGCTACTACGACGGCTACCGCACAGAGAGGCTCCCTGCCAACCTGCTGCAGGCCCAGAGAGACTACTTTGGCGCCCATACTTATGAGCGGACGGACAGGCCCCGGGGAGAGTACTTCCACACCAACTGGACAGGACGCGGCGGAACCACCTCATCATCGCACTACAGCGCCTAAACACAACCCCCGCAAGGGGGTTTTTTCCTGCCTGCACCGCCAGGCACATTGTCAGTCAGGTCTAGTCCGAGGGCAGCCTGCGCAGACGCTTCCAGCTCTCAGCCAGTGTTTCATGCCTTACTTTCGTTGCATCAAACTTCAGCAGCCTAAAGGTGAGCTGGATGAAAAAGCCCAGCAAAAAGGCACTGAGGGCGGTGCCGATACCCACCATGCCGCCCAGCCTCCAGCCGCAGAGCAGGGCGAAAGTCTCCAGGGCGCTGCGGCAGACACCGATGGGAAGCCCGGTCAGGCGGGCCAAAGCCACCATCAGGCTGTCCCGGGGGCCGGCCCCAAAGGCTGAGTCAATGTAAAAATAAGAGCCAAGTGCAATAACCCACAGGCCAAGGAACAGCATGGCCAGGCCTGCACCTACGCTCTCAGCAGCCGGCAGGATGCCGGCTGCCAGGATCAAATCCAGAAAGATGCCGATCACAACCATATTGGCGATGGTCCCCAGGCCTACTCTCTCCCTGAGGAGCGCTGTCACAAGCAGGACAGCCAGACCGACAGCGATTGAGGCTGTTCCCACGCTCAGGCCGGTGGTCTTGGCTACGCCCACGTGGAATGTGTCCCACGGTGCATACCCGATCTGTGCCTGCAGCGTTACGGCGATGCCCAGGGCAAAAAGGAACAGCCCTAGGAGCAGTCTTGCGATGCGGCGCCGGAACGCTGCCATCAGTCCATGACCTGCCGCGGGTCCAGCGCGTCACGCAGCCCGTCGCCTACGAAATTGATGCTGAGCACCACCACAAAAATGGCGATGCCGGGAGGCAGCCACATCCAGGGCATAGTCGCCAGAATATGGAGGGGCCTGGCCCTGTTCAGCATATTGCCCCAGGACGGCGCCGGCGGCGGGACTCCAAGGCCGAGGAAGCTTAAGCCCGCTTCTGACAAGATTGCGGAAGCAACGCCCAAGGTTGCGGAAACCAAGAGGGGCGAAACCGCGTTGGGCAGAATATGGCGGAACATAACCCTGGCCGGGCCGGCGCCGATGGTTGCGGCAGCCAGGGAAAAGTCGGTCTGCTTCAGTTTCAGGAACTCTGCCCGCAGCAGCCTGGCCGAACTGGGCCAGGACAGCACCCCTAAGATGATCATCGTGTTGTAAATCGAAGGGCCGAAGATCGAGGAGATCGTAATGGCCAGGATCATAAAGGGAAAGCTGTAGAAAACATCGGCGATGCGCATGATGATCGTGTCTGCCAAGCCGCCGAAAAACCCTGCTACTGCCCCTAAAACTACTCCAATTCCCAATGAGATTCCCACTGAGACCAAGCCTACGGTGAGTGAAATACGTCCTCCATACAAGGTGCGGGCGAAGACGTCCCGCCCCATATCATCTGTGCCGAAAAGATGCTCCCTGGAAGGGGGCAGGTTGCGGTTGCGCAAATTGGAGCGGTTCGGGTCGTGGTCGGTCAAAAAAGGCGCAAAGATCGACAGCAGCACAAAAAAGATCAGGACGATCATGCCAAAGACCGCCAGTTTGCTGCGGCGAAAGCGCCTCCATACTTTCTTGCCTTGAGAAATGTGTTCCATGTCTGTTCCCCTCACTCATACCTGATGCGCGGATCTGCAAAGGCGTAAGATACGTCGGCAATAATGCTGCCTAAGAAGATCAGGACTGCAAACATCAGGTTAATCCCCATGATTACTGGATAGTTCCGTTCATTTACCGCCTGAATCGCCAGGGAGCCCAGTCCAGGCCAGGTAAAAATGTTCTCGGTAATGACAGCGCCTGAAAAAATGCTGGGCAGCATAAAGCCCATCAGAGTCAAAATGGGCAGCAGGGCGTTGCGGAGGGCATGCTTGTAAATGACGATTCTTTCCCGCAGGCCCTTGGCCCTTGCGGTGCGGAGATAGTCTTCGTTCAGCACCTCCAAGAGGCTCGCCCGCATGTACCGGGCTACACTGGCAATGCTGCCCAGCCCCAGGGTCAGCGCGGGCAGGAGCAGGTAGCGCAGATAACCGGCGAAGGTATGGGCCTCCCCTGCCATAAAGAAGCCGCCGGCAGGCAGCACATTAAGCTTAAGAGCAAAGACATAAAGCAGCGTCAGCCCGAAAAAGAAGCTGGGGATGGAGATGCCCACAAAGGCAAAAAAGGTGATGAAATAGTCAAAGATGGAATATTGGTAGCGGGCGGAGAGTATGCCCACCGGAATGCCGATGCCCCAGCCGAGGATGATGGAAGAGAGCGAAAGAATGACTGTGGCAGGCATTCTTTCTGCAATCAGCGTTACCACCGGCCTTCTGGCCGAATCAAAGGAAAGCCCTAAATCCAGGCGGATTACCCGCCCCAACCACTGCAAGTACTGCACAATAAAGGGCTGGTCCAGTCCAAGCTGGGCTTCCCTCTGGGCAATGACAGAGGTGTCGAGCTCAGGCACGCCCCGCAAGTGGGTGACTGGACTGCCGGGGGCAATGGTAATAATCAGGTACAATAAAAACGTAAACCCCAGCAAGACTGGAATTCCCTGCAAAAGAATCCTTCTAACAATATATCTCCACATGCAACCACCTTCCGAGCATGGAACGGAACAGCAGAGACTGCTGTTCCATTCCAGATTTAATGCCTAGATCAGTCTTCCAGCCAAATTGTAGTGAGGAGCTGCCTGCCTACCAGGGGACCATAGGGGCCGGGTTCTGTATCAATGCCCTTTACCCGCTGGTTGATGGCGCCGATTGATACGCCGTAGTTCAGGAACATGGTCGGCAGTTCATAGTTGATCAGTTTTTGCCATTCAGCGTAGATTTCTTTCCGCTTTTCAATGTCAGTTTCCATGCGGCCCAGCTCAATCAGGCGGTCAGACTCGTCATTGAAGAATCCCGGGTCATTCCACAGGGAAGTGGAGTGCCAGATTCCGTAGGGATCAGGATCCACAGCCAGGCTCCAGCTCATGGTAAAGGTGTCAAATTCACGGGCGTCAACGCGGTCAACGGCAGCGCTGAATTCCATAAACATCAGGTTTACCTTAATGCCTAGATCCTCCATGTTCTGCTGGAAGAGCAGCGCCATTTGCTCCGTGAGGCGGCTGCCTTCGGGCACCAGGAACTCAAACTCCAGCCTTTCGCCGTCTTTCTCCAGGATGCCGTCGGGACCTGGCTTCCAGCCTGCTTCAGCCAAGAGCTGCGCAGCTTTTTCAGGATCATAGGGATAGGTGTTGATTCCCTCATCTGAATAGGCCCAGGAGGCGGTGGGCATCGGTGCATTGGCGACAATGCCGAAGCCTTCACGGATCAAGTCGACGTAGAGCTCACGGTCAAAGCCGTAGGTAATGGCCTGGCGGACCCTGACGTCGTCAAAGCGCGCCTGGCGCATATTAAAGGCGATATAGCTGTAGCTCAGCGCTTCATAGACATAGAGATCGATGTGGTCCATTTCGCTCACTTGGAGGTACTGGTCCGGGGCGATTTCAATAAAGTCGATCCTGTTCTGCTGCAGGAAGATGGGAATTGTATCCTGGGAGACCTTTTGATAAACAAGGGTATCAATATTGGGCCGCCCGAAGAAATAGTCTTCATTCGCTTCCAGGGTGACGTGCTGGTCCGTGAGGAATTCAACAAATTTGAAGGGTCCGCTGCCGATTGGATTCAGGTTGAAATCTGCCGTCTCCAGTTCACCCACGGGAATGTGAGCGAGCAGGTGCGAGGGCAGGATGCCGTAGCCGAATGAGGAGAGCAGCGGGGCATGGGGCCTGACTGTCTTGAACTTGATCGTATAGTCGTCGATGATTTCAATGCCCGGCACGGTGTCGGCGAGGCCTTCCTTGTACTCCTGGGCTCCTTCGAGCATGTTGAAGTTGCCGTAGCGGACCCCTGTGTACTCGGGATGCAGGATGGTCATATAGGTATAGGCAACGTCCTTGGCTGTAAGTTCCACTCCGTCATGGAACTTAATGCCCTCGTGGAGGTAGAAGGTAATTTCCATGCCGTCCTCCGAGATTTCCCAGTACTTGGCTACCTTGGGCTGGGGCTGGAGCTTGGCGTCAATTTCGATCAGACCGTCATAAACCACGTCAATGATGTAGGCGTCATAGGTCTCGGTGTAGAGAATGGGGTTGAACATGCCGCGGGGGTTGACAGTTGTCCCGTAGCGGAAGGTCCCTCCCTGGACAGGAGTTTCCTGGGCTGAGACAATGACCGACAGACTCAACACTAACAACAGCACAACTAACAGT
>JAAYSR010000243.1 GCA_012518325.1 Bacillota bacterium | reverse complement strand
TATTAATGGCTTTGCAGGGCTCGCTCAACACCGCTTTGGCAAAAATTACAGGCCTCTTGGAGGGCACTTTGGTTGTACATGCGGTAGGTTCTGTGCTGGCCTTGGGCCTGCTTCTGATGGGTCTTGGGCAGGGGAATCTCGCCAATTTGCCCAAAGCCCCCTGGTATACTTATTTAGGCGGGGTGCTCAGCGTCGGGATCATCTACCTGGTGGCGGCCGCGATCTCCAAAGCAGGGGTTGCCCCTGCCACCACCGCCATTATCCTGGGTCAGGTCTTTACCGCGGCTTTGGTGGATCACTGCGGCTGGTTCGGCTTGGAGCCCATTCCTTTCACTCTGTGGAAGGGGGTGGGGATTCTGCTTATGGCAGGGGGCGCCTGGCTGCTTTTGTCTCGCTGAAGACAGGAGGAATTTTACCTTTGGTGCGGAAATAGTGGTATGACAGGAGTGTTGCGCGCCATGGACCAAATCACGCTGAAGGCCTACGCTAAAGTGAATCTGACTTTAGATATCAAGGGACGCAGAGCAGACGGCTATCATCTGCTGCGCAGCGTGATGCAGTCCATTTCCTTGGCAGACACCGTTACCCTTCAGAAAAAGAGCAGGGGCCAGGGTATTTCCATACAGTGCAGTCAGCCCTGGATTCCCACCGATGAACGCAACATCTGCTGGCGTGCTGTGGAAGCTTTTGCCAAGCATACACAAGTGCCGGGCGGTGTTGCTGTTGCCATTTCCCTGGAGAAAAACATCCCGGCTGCTGCCGGTCTCGGCGGCGGAAGCGCCGATGCCGCTGCAGTGCTCCACGGCCTGAACACACTCTATGGAACGGGTTTGGAACTTGCGGAACTGCAGCAGATCGGCCTGGCCGTAGGCGCCGATGTTCCTTTCTGCCTGCAGGGGGGAACCTGCCTGGTTGAGGGGATCGGAGAGGCTGTTACCCCGGTGGGGCCCTTCCCGTCAACTGTCATGGTTCTTGTGAAGCCTAAGGCAGGGGTGTCCACCGCCGAGATTTACCGCAGCTTAGACCCTGCGGCCCATGGAGGGAATTCCACCGACAGGCTGCTTGAGTATCTGGCAAGCCAGACTGACACTCCCTTGTCAGGCGTTTTAGAGAATGCTTTAGAATCTGTAACCGCAGTTTTGCTGCCTGAAGTCGGCCTTTGGAAAGGGCGCCTCTTGGAACACGGGGCCCTGGCCAGCCTGATGAGCGGGAGCGGGCCCACAGTTTTTGGGCTGTTTGCTGAAGAGGCAAGTGCCCGCAGGTTCCGAGATCGTTTTCAGGATGAAGTTCAGGTCTATGTGGTTACCTTAATGGACAGGGGCGTGTGTTCGCAATGAGCGGAGGAGA
Organism: Bacillota bacterium; assembly: GCA_012518325.1. GTDB lineage: Bacteria > Bacillota > Limnochordia > Darwinibacteriales > Darwinibacteriaceae > UBA5420. Next base: position 5,933 of record JAAYSR010000243.1, on the reverse strand, counting down.
CCTACAGATGAAAGTAGATGCCGTAGTATTGGCGGGAGCTCCGAATACCGGCCAGCTTCAAGAAGTCCGTTCGGAAAAGTGGGAGGCCGAGATTCCCATTTCCGGCAGACCTATGGTAAATTACGTAATTGAGGCGCTGCACAGCTCCTCCTGCGTTGGGGAGATAATTGTGGTGGCCCCGGCGGAGATCAAGGATCTGCTTGTTCCCCAGGCCAGGTGGGTTGAGGCGGGAAACAGCCTCACCGAGAATATTTTCCGGGCGATGGATGCCTTGGAAAAGAAGAACAACATCCTCTTTGTCACTTCAGACGTGCCGTTTATTCACGCCGAAGTGATTGATGATTTTGTCAACCGCTGCGGCGAGCTTAAGGGTGAAATCTTCTATCCCATTACTTCCAAAGAGGCCACGGAAAAGCAGTATCCCGAAACTGCACGCACCTACTTCACCCTCAAAGAAGGCTCCTTTACCGGAGGCAACATTCTGCTGGCCACTCCCCAGGCCGTCATCAACTCACGCTGGGTTATGGATGAAGTGTTTTCCCGGCGCAAAAAGCCCTGGAAGCTCATTAGAATGCTGGGATTTTTGTTTATTGTCAAGTTTTTGACCAAACAGCTCTCCCTCCGTGAATTAGAACAGAGGGCCAGTGAAATCCTAGGTCACAGCGGCGTGATCATTATTTCGCCCTATCCGGAGCTGAGCAATGATATAGACAAGCCAAGCGATTTACAGTTAGCAGAAAAAACTATTGCTGCCGTGCAAGACAAGGAGGCTTAGCATGAGGCGAGCACACCGCATTGCGGCTATCACAAAAACTTTGGTCGAAAGACCGAACCATGTTTTTGCGGTGGGAGATTTTGTTGAACTTTTTGATGTGGCCCGCTCCACCCTCTCGGAGGATCTGGCGATCATCCGCGCCACCTTTAACGCCTTAAACATGGGGAAAATAGAAACCATCGCGGGTGCTGTGGGGGGAGTGCGCTATGTGCCCCACCTGACCAAAGACCAGGTTCGCACCTCCATCGAAGAGGTCTGCGCGCGGCTGAGGGAGCCTGAGCGCATCTTACCCGGCGGACTGCTCTATATCGATGATTTGATCTCCTCGCCTTCCCTGCTGAGTACAGTAGGATCGATTTTTGCCACAGCCTTCGGCGACCGTGACCCTGAGTATGTGGTTACTGTGGAAACAGCTGGAATCCCAGTTGCCCTGCAGGTGGCCCATGCCCTGGATGTCCCCCTGGTTGTAGTGCGCAGGCAGAGCCGGCCCACAGAAGGTCCGGTGTTGACCATGAACTTCCTTTCCGGATCCGCCAGGCAGGTGGAGACTATGTCCCTCTCCAGGAGGGCTTTGCCCGAGGGGGGCAGAGTGCTTTTGATTGATGACTTTATGAAAGCAGGGGGTACCCTGCGGGGCCTCTCGGATCTGATGGGCGAGTTCGCCTGCACAGTAGTGGGCAAGGGAGTGCTGATCGAAACCGGCTGGCCCGAGGAGAAGCTCATCGATGATCACCTCCCCCTAGTATATCTGCGCGAAGTGGATGTGAAGGAACAGAAAGTCACAGTTGAACCCGCAGATTGGATACTGTCCTAAACCAGATTTTTGCAGTACTGCAAGCTCCGCCGGAGTGGGCGGGGTTTTTCTACGCCGATGGAAGATGTTCTTAAAAAACAAGGGAGGAAGTAAACCAGTCTTCTCGAAGTGCTAATTGGGTGAAGGAGGAGAAATCATGGTACAAGCAGCAGCAATTATTCTAGCTGCAGGTCAGGGCTCCAGAATGAAATCCAAAAAGGCAAAGGTCCTCCACAAGGTCGCGGGCTTGGAAATGGTCAACCACGCGGTGCGCAGCGTGAGGCTGGCGGGAATCGACCGAATCATTGTCGTGATCGGCTTTCAAGGCGACAAAGTAAGGGCGGTGCTGGACGGAGTTTCTTTAGCCGAGCAGAAGGAACAGCTTGGAACCGGCCATGCAGTTGACCAGTGCCGGCACCTCTTGGGCGACTTTACAGGGCCTGTCCTGGTTACATATGGCGACACCCCCCTCTTCCGCGGCGAGACTTTCCGCAAGCTCCTGGAACATCACAGCCAGAGCAAGGCCGCGGCAACAATTGTCACTGCAATCTTTGACGATCCCACCGGCTACGGACGGGTTGTCCGCGACGGGCAGGGCCATGTGCTTGGCGTGGTAGAGCACAAAGACGCCAACGGGCAGGAGCTGCAGATTAAAGAGATCAACACCGGCACTTACTGCTTCGACAGCCAGCTGCTCTTTCACTATCTAACCCAAATAACACCCGAAAACGCACAGGCGGAATACTATCTGCCTGATGTGATTCCCCTGATGATCAAGGGCGGTCACACGGTTGAGGGTTTTGTCTTAGATGATGCCGCCGAAAGCATGGGCATTAATGATCGCATCCAGCTTGCGGAGGCAGAAGCCATTTTGCGCGACCGCATCTGCGCCTATTGGCAAAGCCAGGGCGTGACGATCATGGATCCTAAGTCCACCTGGATCGAATGGGATTGTGAAATTGGTCAGGACACGACTATTTACCCAGGCTGCATGATTCAAAAGGGGACCAAGATTGGCCAGGATTGCATAATCGGTCCCAACTGCCATTTGATTGAAGCCGAGATTGCCGATGGAGTCGCCTTGGAAAACATTGTTGTTTCAGGTAGGGTGGTGGGTAAGGGAGAGCAAATTGCGCCTTTTTCGTTGATGACCAAGTAAAATGGAGGGGTACAGAGCCGACATGAGACAGGCTAGTAAGAAACTAAAGGTGTTTGCCGGGAATGCTAATATGGAGTTGGCCGTCGATATCTGCAGATACCTAGGTATGGAGCTGGGATTATCTGAAATCACACGTTTTAAGGACGGGGAAATCCGGTGTAAGATCGGGGAGACGGTGCGCGGTTCGGAAGTATTTATTGTACAGCCATTAAATAATCCTTCTGCAGAGCACATTATGGAACTATTAATTATGATTGACGCCATGAAAAGGGCCTCAGCAAAAGTTGTCTGTCCTGTTATACCTTACTTCGCTTATGCAAGACAAGACCGCAAGTCGCAGCCGCGGGATCCGATCTCAGCCAAGCTCCTGGCCAATATCCTGACCGCAGCAGGGGCAGACCGGGTGGTTACACTGGATTTGCATGCCGGGCAGATTCAGGGATTCTTTGATATTCCAGTTGACAACTTGAGGGGCATGCCCATTATTGCCGAATATTTGCTGCAAAAGAAACTCGAAGATGTTATTGTAGTCTCCCCCGATGTCGGAGGCGTGGTCCGCTCCCGGGAGCTTGCTGATCGCCTCAACTGCGGGCTGGCTATCGTAGACAAGCGGCGCCCTGAGCCGAACGTAGCCCAGGTCATGCACATCATCGGTGATGTTGAGGGCAAGACCGCTGTATTGGTTGACGATATGATCGATACAGGCGGCACTATAGTGAACGCTGCCAAAGCTTTGATTGAGAAGGGTGCCAAGGCGGTCTACGCCTGTGCTACCCATGCTATCTTCTCGGATCCCGCCGCTGAAATTCTCCAGGACAGCCCGTTAGAGGAAGTGGTTGTCACAGACAGTATTCACCTGCCCCAGGAAAAGCAGATTCCTAAGTTAACGGTGCTTTCAGTAGCCCCGCTGTTGGCGGAAGCGATACGGAGGATCTTTGAAGAAATACCCGTGAGCATGCTGTTTGACTAAAGCTAACAAGAATGGTATTATGAGTCGGATGGAAAGGAGGCAACGAACAGTGGCAAATTACAAGCTAACCGTGGAAGAAAGAACCCAAACCGGTAAGTCGTATGCCCGTAAACTGAGAACCAGCGGAAAGATCCCTGCAGTTGTCTATGGCGCCGGAAAAGAGTCCACCGCTATTGAAGTGGACGTTCGTGAGGTGGAGAGGGCGCTGGCTGCAAGCGGCAGCCTGATTGACCTGGACCTGGCAGGGGCAAAGAGAACTGTTCTAGTCAAGGATATGCATCGCGACCCGGTACGGGGTACACTGCAGCACGTGGACTTCCATGAAGTCGATCTAACCAAGAAGCTAGAGGTCACGGTACCCATTAGGGTGGTAGGCGAAGACCAGCGTCCCAGCGACGGCGGTGTTGTCCAGACTCTGCTTTGGGAAGTTACAGTCCTTTGCTTGCCCACAGACATTCCCGAGTTTATTGCAGTTGACGTAAGCGATGTGGAATTAGATCACACTGTCACCGTTGCAGAGCTCGAATTGCCCGAAGGTATCGAAGTTCTAGCAGATGAGGATGAATCAATTGTGAAGATCGGACTTCCAGCCGCAGTTGATTTGGGTGAGGAAGCCGAAGAAGGCGACGAACCTGCCGAAGGTGAAGCAGTCGCTGAAGGCGCAGATTCTGAAGGGGCTTCTGAGTCTGAAGAGGAATAGTGCCTAACCGAATCTTGGGTAGAACATGAACCGCACAGTGCGCCAGTTTGCACTGTGCGTTTCTTCTGATCGCTTGCTGATATACTCCGCTGGAAGAAGGGAGAAATAGCTGTGTCAGCTGATTTGAAAGTGATCGTAGGCCTTGGCAATCCAGGCCTGCGTTATGCCCACACCCGGCACAACTTGGGTTTTTGGGTTACAGACGGCCTCAGCAGGAGGCTGGAGATTCCCCTAACCAAGCACAAGTTTGGAGCTAAGCTTGGTGAAGGCCGCGCCCATGGGCGGCGGGTCATCTTATTGCAGCCCCAGACCTTTATGAACCGCAGCGGCCAGGCGGTAGGGGATCTGGTGAACTTTTACCAGCTGGATCTGGAAAATCTGTTGGTGGTCTATGATGATCTGGATTTGGCCCCGGGGTTTCTTCGCATCAAGGGATCCGGCAGTGCCGGAGGCCACAGAGGAATGGCAGACATCATCCAGCGTTTGGGAAGTGACGGTTTTCCCCGCTTGCGCATTGGCATCGGTCAGCCCCCGCCATTTTTAAGTGCCGCGGATTATGTATTGCAGGGAATAGATGGGCCGGAAAGAAAAATACTAGAAGATGCAGCCGAGAGAGCTTCCGAGGCGGCAGAGATGTGGCTGCACAGAGATATCACCGCAGTAATGAACCTTTACAACCGCAGACAAGCGCAGACGGACGAAATCTGACCGAAAGGGGGAATGCATATTGTCTCTGCAAGGTCTAGTAGACTTGATGCGTCAGAGTAAGGAAGTAATGCACGCAGGCAGGCCGGGCCAGGTTGTCACAGGCCTCTCCGGCGGACAGCGCTCAGCATTTCTCAGCTCAATCTACGATCCGGACAGAGTGATGCTGATCGTGACAGCCGGCACCGTGCAGGCGGAGAAACTTGCTTCAGACTTTTCAGGTCTACTGCCGGAGGCTAGGATTCTAGTCTGGGAAGGCAATGAACTGATGCCCCATGAAGAAGCCCCGACCGCCTGGGACTTGCGGGCCGGCAGGCTGGCAGTGCTGCAGGAAGGCAGCAGGCCGGGAACAATAATACTTGCACCGGTGACAGGCCTATTGGAGGGCCTGGCGGCTCCCGAACGGCTGAGAAATTCAGAATTTTCCATTAATATGTCTTCTCGCTTTGATTTGGATGAGATGGCGGCCAGGTTGGTGCAGATGGGCTATGAACGGGCTGCCCAGGTTGAGCACTACGGCCAGTTCAGCATCAGGGGCGGAATATTAGACATTGCCCCCTTTCATAACAGCCGGCCTGTCCGCATCGAGCTGTGGGGAGATGAAGTGGATTCAATCCGCATCTTTGACTTCGCAACTCAGAAGTCGCTGGAGAACATTCCGGAGGTCACCATCAAGGCTGCCCGGGAAACGCTCTATGATCCTGGGCAGCTCGAGGAGATTAAGGAGGCCATCTGGGCTGAAGTCCTGATTCAAAGCGAAAGGCTCTATAAACTGAACCTGGCACAGGAGGCAGATGACCTTCTGGCCCAGGCAGCGCGCCATTTAGAGGC
>JAAYSR010000043.1 GCA_012518325.1 Bacillota bacterium | reverse complement strand
TTCAGCGAAGAGGACAATAATGAAGAGTAATTAATAGCAATACTAGCGAGCTTTACCAGTTAAACCCCAGCTAGCGGCATGTTATAATTAAACCGCTAGGTGAGGAGGCAGGGTAATGCTCGTTTTTTTTCGAGACGGCTTTTATAAGGACCTCATAGTTTTACTGATTGTAACGGTGATTGTAGGTGCAGTGTTTTCCCAGGGCATTGCCTGGGCCATTGACGCCTATTTTGGTGATACCCTAGATGGGATGATCGGTGAATACGGTGAATATGATGTAATTCTGCATATACGGGAAGAAGCAAAAGAGGCAGCTTTGCGGGAACTGGAGCGTATCGGTCAGGAGTCATTTCCCGGTTACAAAGTCAAACAGTCCTTTACTATTGCTGGACAAGCCAACATCTTTTTCGGACTTCCTGAACAGTATCGCACCAAAGAGGTATTGGAGGCTGTTACCTCCTATTTTGGCGCGGTTCCAGGCATTAACGGATATACTTTAATGGTCGAGCCCAGCGTGCTGATTCGGGGCGTGCACCCTGCTGTGCGTGAGGACTTGCGGGGGCAAATCGAAGCGCTGGACGGTGTCAGATTCGCTGTCAAAGACGGAGCCAACCTGGTGGCGGTCTTGGGCAGCGGAGACCAGGTTGGAAAGGTGACAAAAGAGATAGAAAGCATCCTGAAGCAGTATCAGATTCTGGAACTGCGCTTTCCCATGGGCTTTGAAGTTGATACCCAGGAAGTGGGGGAGCAGGCTCTGGCTGTTTTGCGTTCCCACAGCTCATCTGGGAACAGCAGCTTCACTAATGTGACCTCAGCCGAGTACGGCGAGGATCTGGACGCCTTCCTGAAAGCCCTGGTGGAGATGCGGGACTTTCTAGGCAGCTATGCCTCCAAGGTGCGCATTAGCCCCGAGCCCCAGGTCAGGCTGGGCGTGGGTGAACTCCTCATTCTAGAAGACGGTCTGATCGTCGAGGTTACAGGCGTTTATGGAGAGTTGGTGGAGGCCATGATTGTAGAAGGTTCACCTGTGCAAGCTAGGGACAAGATAGTCCAAGAGGGCTACCGCTATCTCGGTGAGGGGGAACGGGGAGAATTCATAGGCAATGTGGAGATCGAAAATGAGCGTTACCGCTTGGCCTATGCAGTAGACGAAAGCCTGCGGCTCCTGGCGGAGCTGGAGGAATTGTCCATCCAGGCCAGCACCGCTGTGGATAATGCCGACGCAGTGTTGACCACCTTCCAGGAAGCGCTGATGCAGCTGGAAGTGCTGCAGGTGCAAATGCGGCAGCTCAATGAGGGGATCGCTAACGGCGGGGTCAGCTCTTCCGGCGAACAGTTCCTGCTGACCATCCTGTTGAACGGTCTGTTTCAAACCCTGGCCCAAGGGGTGATCAGCACCGGCGAGGAGCCCTTGGATTCGCTGCAGAATCTGGACATCGAGGAAATGCGCCAGAGTCTGAACAGAATCAGCGAGCAGATTGCCAATGTGCAGGAGATTGACGTGACTGCAATTATGGAGCAGATCGGCTTTGTCCGGGATACCCTGCCTGATCTGAACGATGCGGAAATTGGCCAGTCGATCCGGCTGATTAACACCTACCTGGGGGGACAGGTGATTCCCGGCGAGCGCATCCAGCTGCTCATCCAGGGTGATGCAGCAGATGAAAAGATGCTGGAGGGAGTGTTCCAAAGGGAACTGAACAACCCCTATCTGCATACCTACTCCACATCGGTGGGGATGGTTACTCCCGACGCCAGGGGAGAGGTGTTCAGGATCCTCAAGGAGGTCCGCTCCATTGTCGCCGGCATGCTTTCCATCATCTTTACCATTATTGTGCTGGTCTTGGACCATGCAACGATCTTCAGCACGCTGAAGTATGTCCGTGCCAGCGCAAAACCTGCGAGAAAGGGCATAGCGCGCCTGCTGAATCCCCTTGTTGTTGTAGGCGGTGCTCTGGGCAGCCTGATCCTGGCCTCCGTGTACTATCTGGCCAGATCCCAGATTCCCTTTTTCAGCTGGCCTCTAGTTGTGCTTTTGGGTTTTGGCCTGGGTGTACTGATTGTTGTCTTGTCGGAACGCTTCAGCCCTGTCAACAGCATGGAGCTGATGGCGGCACAGTCCTTGGGTCTGTCTAATGTGCAGATTATGCGGGAAGTGGTGGTACCGCCGAGTCGTCCCGGCCTGCTCAATTTGCTCAATCGTTTCAAACAGCAATTTTAGGAGGGGGTGGACGATGATGCTTGAAATTCGAGGTTTACGCAAATCCTATGGGCAGCATGTTGCATTGGACGGAATAGACTTAAAAGTAAGCAAGGGAGAGACGGTAGTGATCATGGGCCCTTCGGGCTGCGGCAAATCTACTCTGATCCGCTGCGTCAACCGCCTCACCGAACCCGATTCCGGGACGATACTGCTGGACGGGACAGATGTTTTGAGCTTAAACAACCGTGAATTGCAGGACCTCAGGCGCAAAGTAGGTTTTGTGTTTCAGCAGTTTAACCTGATTGGCCGCCTGACTGTACTGGACAACGTTGTCTTCCATCTGGTCCTGGGCGGTATGGATCGGGAACAAGCCAGGGCCAAGGGTTACGCTGTGCTGGACAAGGTCGGTTTGAAATCTGCTGCGGATCGCCGTCCCCACGAGTTGAGCGGCGGCCAGCAGCAAAGGGTAGGCATTGCCAGGGCGTTGGTTACCAACCCCGAAATCATGCTGTGGGATGAACCTACCGCATCCCTGGATCCGATTCTAGTTGGCGAAGTGTTGGAAGTCATGGAGGAGCTGGTAAGAACCACAGCTACCACCATGGTCATTGTCACCCATGAAGTCTCCTTTGCCCGCAAAGCGGCCCACAGGGTTGTCTTTATGGACCATGGCCGGGTAGTGGAGCAGGGAACACCTGGTGAGGTCTTTGTCGAGCCTCAGTCTGAAGTGGGCAGGTTATACCGGAAACTCCTGGTCAATTAGGTGAGCTTTCGGGCTTAAAGGAGGAAAAGGGGAATACATGCCGAAAACTCTATCAGCGGAAGAGTAGGTTTTTCGCAGAAGGAGTGAGAGGAGATGCTCTCCATAGATGAGATTCAGCGGCTCTTGCCCCATCGCTATCCTTTTTTGATGGTGGATCGGGTTCTGGAGCTGGAAGAAGGTGAAAGGGTTGTGGCGGTGAAAAATGTCACCATAAACGAGCCCTTTTTCCAAGGACATTATCCCCAGACACCTGTCATGCCAGGCGTGATGATTGTGGAGGCTATGGCTCAGGCGGGGGGATTGGCAGTTGGAGGAGCGCCCGGCAGTGACCAGTTGCCTCTGCTTGCTGCCATTGAGAAGGTCAGGTTTCGTGAAATGGTCAAGCCAGGGGATCAGCTGGTAATCTCCGCCACCGTGCAGGCTGCACGGGCCGGCGTGGTAAAAATAAAGGCCGAAGCAGCAGTAGATGGCAAGGTTGCAGCTGAGGGACA
>JAAYSR010000042.1 GCA_012518325.1 Bacillota bacterium | reverse complement strand
TTTGACCCGGAGCTGGCCGAAGCCTTTGTGCAGATGATGGATCAGCCTTCGGCGGCTGAAGTGAATTAAAAAGCCTGGTCACGGCGACCAGGCTTACATTTTTTGCTGCAGTCCTATTCTTCAAAGGCTTCTTGCACTTTCCATTCCTTCCAGACATTGGCCACCAGGTCGGGACCGGGCTTCAGCGTCTTCTTGCCAGGTCTCCAGCCGGCCGGGGCCACCTCTTTGCCGCCTGCTTCCCTGACATACTGGAACGCTTGGATTTGCCTAAGTGTCTCTTTAACATTGCGTCCCACCGGCGGGGTCATCACTTCGAAGGCTTGGACAATGCCGTCGGGGTCAATGATGAATCTTCCTCGAACCTCGGTTCCGGCCTCCTCATCATAAACTCCGTAGAGCCGGCCAACGGCGCCGCTCTGGTCGGAGAGCATTGGGAATGGTATGTCTTTGCCCCCTATCATTTTAGACAGTTCAGTGTCGTTCCATACTTTGTGCACGAACGGGCTGTCTACACTGATGGAAAAAACCTCAACCCCCAGCTTGGCGAACTCAGGATGTTTTTCAGCAACTGCTGAAACTTCCGTCGCTCAGACGAAGGTGAAATCTCCTGGGTAAAAACAGAGCATAATCCACTTGCCGCGATAATCCGCCAGATCAACCTCGACAAACTTTCCTTGATAAAACCCCGGGGCAGTAAACTCTGGTGCAGGCTTTCCTACTTGAATCATAGATTTTGACACTCCCTTCTCGATTTCCGGAAGAGCTGCCGTCTCCACAGGCTTTTCAACCTTGGCCTTGGGACGCGCGCAGCCTCCTTGAAACTCTCTCATTGCCTTTGAACCTCCTTTTAATAGGACTGATAACTATATTCGTCAAATGCAATGGCAAATCCTGCTAAGAAACTGACAAAGGTCTTTTCTCTGCCAATCTGCAGCTTGATTTAGCAGGGATATGGCTAAATTTGGAGAAGTTGGCATGGTATGAAACTAGCAAGCGTATGGCAGGAAAGGAGTCCTCGTATGAAGCTGAATTACGGAAGAACATTCTTTATCGGCCTGGCCTTTATGTCAATATCGGCCTTCTGGCAGCTCTATGACAGCATTGTCCCCCTCATTTTGAAGCACACCTTTGAGATCGGAGACACCCTGGCAGGTGGGATTATGGCGTTAGACAATGTCCTGGCCCTGTTTATGCTCCCGCTTTTCGGGGCCCTCTCCGACAAAGTCAGCACGGGCATAGGCAAGCGCATGCCCTTTATCCTGGCCGGCACAGCCGTTGCGACAGTTTCGATGGTTCTGATACCGGTGGCGGACAATATGGTTAATCTGCCCCTCTTTGTCGCAGTGCTGCTGGTGGCCCTGGTTGCCATGAGCACTTACCGTTCGCCTGCGGTGGCCCTGATGCCGGATGTGACTCCCAAGCCGCTGAGATCCCAGGCTAACGGCATTATTAACCTGATGGGCGCCCTGGGTGCGGTGTATTCGCTGGCCCTGATCTCGTTTTTGGTGCCCAAGGAAGGCGTCCCCGACTATCAGCCCATATTTTCCATAGTGGCGGTTTTTATGGTAATTGCTGTGGCCATCTTGTTTTTTACCATCAAGGAGAAGAAGATTGCCAAGGAAATGGAAGCCTACCAGGATTTTGAGGAGGAGAAGGAGGAAGCTAAGGGCTCCGGCGCCATGCCCCCTGCGGTCCGCCGCAGTTTTTGGTTCCTTTTGGCCTCCATCTTCTTCTGGTTCTTTGCGTATAATGCGGTGACCACTGCCTTCTCCAAGTATGTCCAGAGCTTTTTGGGCGTGGCGGGAGGCGGGTTTGCCAACAGCCTGATGCTGGCCACTGTGGCCGCGGTTATTGCCTTTGTACCTGCAGGGATGATTGCAGCCAAACTCGGCAGAAAAAGGACGATCCTGTTCGGCATCACTGTGCTGGCGGTCTGTTTTGCCCTGGCTGCCCTGTTCACAACCTTTTCGCCCCTGCTCAATGTTCTCCTGGTCTTTGTGGGCTTCGGCTGGGCCGCTATTAATGTCAACTCCTATCCCATGGTGGTGGAGATGGCTGCCGGTTCGGATATCGGCAAGTATACCGGCTACTATTACACAGCCTCTATGTCCGCCCAGATCTTAACGCCGATACTGTCTGGCTTTTTCATGGAACATGTGGGCTACAGGACCCTTTTCCCCTATGCAGCCATCTTTATGATTGTTGCGCTGGCCACGATGAGCCAGGTAAAACACGGGGACAGCAAGCTCATTGTCCCCAAGAGCAAGCTTGAACTGTTAGATGTTGAGGACTAATTAGAAAGGACGATGTAGAAATGGAAGTAAGAGCATTAGAGTACAGTGCCGATTTGGCCAGTGATCTGCTGCTGTTTGTCGCTGAAGATGACATGGAAGGATACAGCTGGCCCAATGCTGCAGTAAAGGCATTAGCTGAAGATCAGGGTTTTACAGGCAAGTTTGGTGAGCTCGCCTTTTGTGCTTACTTTGCCGAAGGGGAGGAAAAGCCCAGAAAGGCCATTGTCACCGGGCTGGGCAAGCTCTCTGAGCTATGCCTGGAAAAGGTGCGGAAAGCCTGCGGCAAAGCGCTGAAAGAGGCGGACAGGCGCAAGATCAAGTCACTGTCGGTTTCCCCCTGGACCTATGATGTGCTGGAAGCAGCAGATGCGGCCAGGGCGGTAACCGAAGCCGCCTGCTTGGCCGGCTACCGGTTTAACCGCTACCTGTCGGAGAAAAAGGAGTTCTCCGTGGAGTCCCTGCAGGTCTGCTATGAACCGTCCCAGGAAGTGGACGTGATCCGGGGGCTGAAACTTGGCCGCACTCTCGGCGAGGCCACCAACCTGGCCCGGGATTTGGTCAATGAGCCGGCCAACACAATGACCCCCGAGCAGCTGGCCAAGGAAGCTGTGGAGGCCGGGGAGAAGTACGGCTTTGCGGTAGAGGTTTTGGAAGAGGATGCCATCCGTGAGCTTGGCATGACCGCTTTCCTTGAGGTAGGCAAGGCCAGCGCCAACAGGCCGCGTCTAATCATCATGCGCCATCAGGGCAATCCTGATCATCCCGAACAGGTTTTGGGCCTTGTGGGAAAAGGCCTGACCTTTGACAGCGGCGGCCTGTCGCTGAAGCCCGCCCAGGGCATGGGAGCCATGAAATCCGATATGGGCGGCGCAGCTTCCGTAATTGGGGCCATGTGCGCAATTGCCGAAAGCAAACTGCGCCTGAATGCGGTGGCGGTTGTGGCAGCCTGTGAGAACTTGATTTCCGGTGAAGGCTATCGCCCCGGGGACATCATTACCTCTATGTCCGGCAAGACGATTCAGATCGATTCAACTGATGCCGAGGGCAGGCTTACCCTGGCAGATGCCGTCTATTACATGGTAACCAAGGAGAAGGCGGATCCGGTAGTGGATGTGGCGACCCTGACAGGAGCTGCCATCATCGCACTGGGCAATACCACCACTGCGGTCCTCACCAACAGAGACGAGCTCTACCAAAGGCTGCAGGGAGCTTCCGAAAAGTCGGGCGAACGTATCTGGCAGCTGCCGAACTTCCCGGAATACAGGGAGCAAAACAAGACCCCTCAGGCAGACCTGAAAAACACAGGGGGACGTCCGGCCGGTACAATTACCGCAGGCTTGTTCATTGAAGCCTTTGTGGAGGAGACGCCCTGGCTGCACCTGGATATTGCAGGCACATCCTACGCGGAGAAGGCAGGGGATTATCTGACAGAGGGCGCAACCGGAGTGGGTGTGCGTCTGCTCTATCATTTCGCCGAAAGCTTCATCTAGCTGTAGACAAACAAGGCGGGGACCGACAGGTCCCCGCCACTTTATTTGCAGAGTCGTTCTCTTACGCCATTTTACTGTTTTTCAGCTGTTCTGCCAGGTGGACGGCGACCTGCACATAGTCTTCGGGAGGCAGGGGCCGGCTGAACAGGAAGCCCTGGGCTTCGTTGCAGTGCATCGTCCGCAGGATATGCAGCTGATTCTTGCGCTCCACGCCTTCCGCCACAACGCTCATGGCTAGATTCTGGCCCATGCCCACAATGGACCTGACCAGACCTTGGGCCCGGGCGTTGATGTCGACCTGGTCAATAAAGGTCCGGTCGATTTTCAGCGTTTCCACAGGGTAGCGCACCAAGTATTCCAGGGAAGAGTAGGCTGTGCCGAAATCGTCAATGGCCAGCAGGACGCCCATCTTTTTCAGTTCCTCCAGGTTGTGCAGAACATCATGGGTCGGCGCCAGCATAGCCTCTTCTGTGATTTCAATCCGGAGCATGTTGGCAGGCAGATTATAGGTGTGCAGCAGGCCGCGGATCAGGCCTGGAAATTCCTTGGAACGGAAATGATTGGCTGAGATGTTAACTGCCACCCAGCCCAAGTCGATGCCCTGGGCCAGCCAGGCCTGGTGCTGGGAACAGACACGATGCAGCATGTATTTGCCAATCTCTTCAATAAAGCCGCCCTGTTCTGCGATCTGCAGAAACTGGCTGGGAGGAAGGAGGCCCCGCACCGGATGGTCCCAGCGGATCAGTGCTTCCTTGCCCACAATAACATTGGTCCGAAGATCCACAATGGGCTGGTAGAAGGGGACAAACTGGCCTTCGTCCAGGGCGGTGCGGATTTCAGACTGAAAGCGCAGCCGTTCCACCATGGCCCGGTGGGTGTCAGAATTGTAGAGCCGGAGTCGGTCCTCGGCGCTGTGTTCCGCTTCATAGAGGGCAGTCTGGGCCTGATGGAAGAATTCATCGGCAGTGAGCTCAGGATCTTCGCTGATGCTGATTCCGCCCAAAAGGTTCACATTCAGATCATTGGGCTCATAGAAAAGCGGGTGGGCCAGGAGGTTGTCCAGCCGGTCGATGGTGATGAGCACCCGGCTGCTGCCGGAAGGGATAATCAGTCCGAACTCGGCATCGGCGAGCCTGCCCACAACCAAATCGTCGTCACTGACAGTCTGGAGAGTCTGGGCCAAATACTTAAGTATTTTATCTGTAACCTCTGGGCCAGCCAGGGTTTTCAGTTCGGAAAAATCTCTGATGGAAACCAGGGCGAGAATAACGGTAGTGTCATCCGCCAGGCACTTTTCCAAAGCATGCAAAAAGTACTGGCGATTGGGCAGCCCTGTCAGGGGATCGTAGTAGGTCATCGTACCGATTCTGTCCATCATCTGGTTGAAGGATGCGCTGGTTTCGCCAAGCTCATCGGCGCTGGCCACCTCCGCCCTGACTGTCAGGTCTCCCTGGGCCCCCTGCTTAAAGATCTCATTCAGCTCCACGATGGGCTGGCTGATGGTGGAGGCAAACCAGGAACCCAGCCAAACCACAAGTACAATGCCGATGATGCACACCGCCAGCAGGCGGTAAATCAGGCTGAGCACAGGCTCGTTGAAGAAGGAGGCGGGAACCCGCACAATAACGTTCCAGTCGCTGATTCCCTCCAGTTCCTGGAAGAAAATCCGATAGCTTTGGCCGTCCTCCGTGACGGTGAAGGATCCCGACGGCAGGCCGGCGTAATCGTCCCAGCTGCTGAACAGATCCTGCATGCTGCCGTGGAGGATCAGATCCGGATTATCGTGCAGGATGAAATTGCCTTCCGAGTCAACCAGGTAGACGTTCATCTCGGAGCGGTTTCCAGCGAGCTGGAGCGAGCTCTGAAGCATGGCGACAAGGTCTACAGAAAGCCCGAGCAGGCCGGCAACTTCGGTGCCGTCTGCGTTGTAGATGGGGGTGGCCACCACAATGATCCGCTGGTTGGTGGAACGGGAAATCAGCGGTTCCGAGACCGCTGTCTCACCGGCAAAGACCTGGCCGAAATATTCCCGGTCAGCGATGTTGCCGGCATTGCGCGTCTCAGTGGTATGGTAAGTTCCGTCGGGGTAGCCTACGAAAAAGATGAGGTAGTAGGCGTCTGACTGCGCGATACGCCGCTGGAGATAGGGTTCGATTTCCTCCCAATCAAGACTCTCCAGCAGCGAAGACTGGGCCAGAAGCTCAAGTTCGGTGATGCGTTCCTCGAGCCAGAGGCTGATGATCTGGTTTTGCTTCCGGACCAGATCAAGGGCCCGCTCCTCGACGAGATTGTTCACAAGTTCACGGGTTAAGATGCCGGTTGTGGTCACTACAAAAAGCGTTAGTACAAGTACGACTGCTGAAAAGAGGACCAAAACGCGATGTCGGATTCTTCGAAAGGACCATTTCGGCATGGCTGCGCCTCCCGTTTAATGGTTGTAATGGGAGATTTCGACATAAAAGCATGATCCCCTGCTTAGGAACTAAAGCAGGGGAGCCAGGAGTCGAAGCAGGGACCAGGTGAACCTGCGGACCGTCCCCACCTCACCGTATTTTCTCAGGTTAACTTCTTCACAGACCGCGAGGGTGTCCAGAAAGTCTTCTTTTATTTCCATCACGCTCGGCGTTTGATAAAGCCACACGCCGTTTTCAAAGGCCAGGTACAGACTGCGGTAGTCGAGATTGATGGAACCTACCACAGCCACCTCGTCGTCGGCCACAATCGTCTTGGAGTGCATAAAGCCCGGGGTGTACTCATAGATGCGCACTCCGCTCTGCATCAGGATGTGGTAATAGGAGCGGGTTACCGCATGCACAATGGGCTTGTCAGGGATATGGGGGGTAATAATGCGCACATCCACTCCGGACTTGGCCGCAGTGGACAGCGCAGTCAGCACCTCATTGTCCAGGATCAGGTAGGGAGTGGTGATGTACACATAGTCCACCGCCCGTGAAATCAGGTTGAGATAGACAGTTTCGCTGACCGTCTCCCCGTCCAGGGGATTGTCGCCAAAGGGCTGAATAAAGCCTTGCGGTTCTGGAGCTTCCGGCAGTTTGGCCGGACGGAACTCGTCAACAGAGCTGGTTTCGCCCCGGAGGTACTCCCACATGGCCAAAAACATCATGGTCAGGGACCAGACAGGCTCTCCCCTGACCAAAAAGGCCGAATCCTTCCAATGGCCGAGCTTTTCATAGGCATTGATATACTCATCGGCCAGGTTGATCCCACCGGTAAAGCCGGTATGTCCGTCAATAATCATCAGCTTGCGATGGTCCCGGTAGTTGAGCATGGCGGAGAGCCTCGGCGTCAGCGGATGGAAGCGTTCGGTCTTGATGCCCAGCGCCTCCAGCTTCTTGTGGTACCGGTAGGGAAGCTTGAACAGGCAGCCCACATCGTCGTAGATCAGGCGAACATCCACACCCTGCCTGACCTTTTCCACCAGGATGTCCAAAATGGTGTTCCACATCACTCCCTCTTCGATAATAAAATATTCGAGGAAGATGTAGCGCTCGGCCTTGGCCAGCTCTTCCAGCATGGACTCGTAGGCCAGCTCTCCCAAGGGGAAGAAGTGGGAACTGGTATTTTCATAGACAGGGTAAAGGGCGTGGTTTTGAATATAGCGGGCCTGATTGCCCGCATGCTCACTGAGCTGCACCAGCTTGTCCAAGACAGGCTTGCTGAAAACGAGGGAGCGCTCTCCATGGATTTTCAGCTGGAGCATTTTCCTCCTCATCCGCCTGCTGGGGCGGGGATTGCCTAGAACAAGATAGAAAAGGCCGCCAAAAATCGGAAAGAGGATAATGGGAATAATCCAGGCAATTTTGTAGGCCGACTTTTGGTGCCCGGTGGCGATAAAGATGAGGACAACCGCGCTGAGCAGAGTGAGGAGGACATAAAAAAGCTGAAAGTAGTCGCTGAAGCGACCGACCATCAGTACGATTGCCAGCAGCTGAGCCAGAATTGCCAGAGATATTACGGTAACTCGATGGAGGAGCAGTGATAGGATTCTCTTCATGTCGCAACGCCCACCTTACTATGATGATGATTACGACCTATCCTGATCTTCCCTGAAACAGGGCTTTTTGTCAAGGAAAACCAGGGGTGCGGTGAAGGTGCTCACAATCTTTATGCTTGCGCGTTATGCCCCCCTGGGGTATATTTGACAAAAAGAGGTGATGCTGATGCGTAAACTAAAGTTGGTTGTTTTGTCCTTGCTGGTGCTTTTGGCTGCCGCCGGCCTGAGCAGTGCAGCTTTTGCCCAGGCAGTGCAGGTTGAACCGCGGATAGCTGTCCAGGACTTTGCCTTGGTGGGCAGCGGCGGCGAAACAGTCCGGCTCAGCGACTTTAGGGGCAAAGTTGTCATCCTGAACTTCTGGGCCAGCTGGTGTCCCCCTTGCCGGGCTGAAATGCCTGAATTCCAGGAGCTCCATGAGGAACTGCAGGAATCGAAGGACGCGGTGCTGCTTCTGCTCAATCAGATCGACGGGCGGCGGGAAACGGCGGAAACAGGCGCCAAGTATCTGGCAGACAACAAGCTGACCATGACCAATCTCCTTGATTTTGGCACAGTGGGCACCCAGATCTTTGGAGTTCCAGGCCTGCCGACAACGGTCGTGATTGATGCCGACGGGCAGCTGGCGAGCTATGTGGTGGGGGCGACCAACAAGGCCACTGTCAAGGCAATGGTGGAGGCTGCTAAGTAATGCTCCAGGCTGCTGCTCCTGAGATTTCCCTGTCGCTTTTTGGTCTGATTTTTGCCGAAGGCTTTCTGGCCTTTCTGTCGCCCTGCATTCTTCCTATGATCCCCATCTACTTGCTCTACCTCGGCGGAATGGAGGGGGAGAAAGGCAAGTCCGGCAGACGCCTGCTGATCAATACTTTGGGATTTGTGGCCGGCTTTTCCATCGTCTTTGTCGTCCTCGGGGCCACTGCTTCAGCTTTGGGCAGCCTGATCTCCCAGCACCGCCTGCTGCTGCAGCGTCTGGGCGGCGTTGTAGTAATTGCCTTCGGCCTCAATTATCTAGGGGTGCTTAAGATTGGCTTCCTGAACCGCAGCCGCACCCTGGGGGCGTCGGCGAAGAATCTAAAGTTCTGGTCCAGCCTCCTCTTTGGGGCGGCCTTTTCCCTGGGCTGGACTCCCTGCCTGGGGGCGTTCCTAGGGACAGCCCTCATTTTGGCTTCCAACCTGGATACCATGTACCAGGGCATGGCACTGTTACTCACATTTTCCCTGGGGCTGGGGATTCCCTTTGTACTGACCGCCCTGCTTTGGAATCGGCTCCAAAGCACTTTCGGCTTTATCAGGCGCAATCTGAAAGTTATCCAGACCATCTCCGGCATTCTCCTGATCCTGGTCGGAGTGTTAATGCTCTTTGACCTGTTCAGGTTCTACGCGAATATCTTCCTCTAGGGGCTGGTGATCCTGTGAAAAGAATCTACGATGTGGCCGTCATCGGCGCCGGCATAGTGGGCACAGCAATCGCCCGCCGGCTGTCCAGGTATCAGCTGAGCATTCTGATCCTAGAAGAGGGCATTGATGTGGCCATGGGCGCCACCAAGGCCAACAGCGCCATTGTGCACGGCGGTTATGCAGAACCGGCATCCACGCTGAAGGGGCGGCTCTGCATAGCGGGCCGCCGGGCCTTTGCAGAGCTCGATCAGGAGCTGAACTTTGGCTTTAGGCAGACCGGCTCTTTGGTGGTAACTGCTGAGGATGATCCTGCTCCCCTCTACCGGCTGCTGAAGCAGGGACGGCAAAATGGACTGGACGACCTGCGCATTGTGGATCAGGCTGAGCTGAGGGAACTGGAGCCGAAGCTGAACCGGGAACTGAAGTGGGGTCTGCTTTGCGAGGGCGCAGGGGTGTGTTCCCCCTATGAGATGGCGATTGCCATGGCAGAAAACGCCATAGCCAACGGGGCTGAGCTTAAACTGGAATCTGCAGTCAAAGCAGTTCGCGGCAGCAGGGGAAGTTTCACAATCGATACAGCCCGCGAAAGTTTCCAGGCACGCTATGTGATCAACGCGGCGGGGGTTAAGTCTGACCTGGTCGCACAAATGGCCGGCATCGACGACTTTGCGATTCTGCCTCGGAGCGGCCAGTACCTGCTCTTTGCCAGGGGAACGGGCAAAGCGGTTAACCATGTGATTTTTGGTCTGCCTACGGAAAAGGGGAAGGGCATCTTAATCACGTCCACCCTCTACGATAACCTTTTGATCGGTCCCGATGCCAGCGACCAGGCTGACCGGGAGGACACATCCACCGATCTGCACAGGATGGCGAAAATTTACGATGCCTGCAAGGAGCTGTACGACGGACTGGATCCCAGGCAGTTCATCCGCAGTTTTACCGGTGTTAGGGCCTGCAGCTCCACAGACGATTTTATCATCGAAGAGAGCAGGGTTCCGGGCTTTATCAATGCGGCAGGCATTCAGTCCCCGGGACTTACGGCATCGCCGGCCATCGCCTGCATGGTCGAGGACATTCTGGCCAAATCCGGCCTGGTCCTTGAGGCGGATCCAGACTTTAATCCCCATCGGGAACCGATTATAAAATCCAGGGAGCTTAGGCCCTTGAGCGAAATCAAGCCCTTACTGGACATACCTTCTGCTCCGGAAAAGATCATCTGCCGCTGTGAACAGGTAACGGAAGGCGAAATCATCGACGCTGCGGGCAGAGGCATCCCAGTCAACACTATCGACGGGATCAAGAGGCGCACCAGGGCTTCCATGGGATGGTGTCAGGGAACGTTTTGCCGGCCCCGCATTGCGGAGGTCATGGACAGAATCTCGGAGCATCCCTTCGATGCCCGCTTCGATATTGAGCACAGCGGAGTGAGCCGGGTGGAAAAGTCAGAGCTTCTGGATTTCTTAAACTCCCGGGCCAAAGAGTAAAGGAGCAACAGCAAAGCCCTGCAATGGACTGCCATTGCAGGGCCTTTGAGCATTTGCCTTGCTTATTCGATGGGCTCGAAGCGTGCTGTGAAGAAGCGGAGTACAGGGGGCTCATAGACAAAGCGGAGACCCTTGACATTGTTCCTGTTCTTGTAGCACTCCTTCACTGCTTCGGCCACAACATCCAGGTGGGCGTAGGTGTAGACCCGGCGCGGAATGGTCAGGCGCACCAGTTCCAGTTTCGGATAGTAGTGGTTGCCACTTTTGTCCCGTCCCGCAGAGATGATGCCCCGTTCCATGGAGCGCACGCCGGACTCGAGATAGAGCTGGGCCGCGAGCATCTGGGCAGGGAACTCATCCTGGGGAATATGGGGATAGAACTGCCGGGCGTCAAGGAAAACTGCATGGCCGCCGATGGGCTTAACGACCGGAATGCCGGCTTCAATCAGCTTGTCGCCTAAGTATTGGACCTGGGCGAGGCGGTGGGCGATGAAGTTATAGTCCATGGATTCCCGGATACCCCTGGCCAGCGCTTCCATATCCCGTCCGGTCATGCCGCCGTAGGAGGGCATGCCTTCGTAAACTACCACCAGGCTGGTTGCCTTCTGGTAGAGCTCCTCGTCATTGAGGGCCAAAAAGCCGCCAATATTGACGATACCGTCTTTTTTGCCGCTCATGGTGCAGCCGTCGGCGTAGGTGTACATTTCGCGGATGATTTCCTGAATGGTTTTGTTCTCATAGCCGGGCTCGCGATGTTTGATAAAGCAGGCGTTTTCCACGCAGCGGGTGGCGTCCATCATCACTTTGATGTTGTATTTCTGCGCCAGCTCATAAACTGCCTTGAGGTTGGCCATGGAAACCGGCTGGCCGCCGGCGAGGTTCACTGTGACCGCAACGCAGATATAGGGAATGCGCTCGGCGCCGACTTCGTCGATGAGTGCCTGCAGCTTGTCCAGGTCCACATTGCCCTTAAAGGGATGTTCGCTTTCAGGGTCATGGGCTTCATCGATGATAATGTCTCTGAAGGTTGCCCCGTTCAGTTCCTGGTGGGCGCGGGTTGTAGTAAAGTACATGTTGCCGGGGACATAGTCGCCGGGCTTAATCATGATTTGCGAAAGAATGTTTTCAGCGCCCCGCCCCTGGTGGGTGGGGACAACGTACTTAAAGCCGTACAGTTCACGTACCGTCGCTTCCAGGTTCCTGAAGTTCCTGCTGCCCGAGTAGGCCTCATCGCCGAGCATCAGTCCGGCCCACTGGTTGTCGCTCATCGCATTGGTGCCGCTGTCGGTGAGAAGGTCGATGTAAACATCATCTGTAGTGAGCAGGAAGGTGTTCCAGCCGGCTCTTCTGATTGCAGCTTCCCGTTGTTCCCTGGTGGTAACCGCTATGGGCTCTACCATTTTGATCTTGTAAGGTTCAGCCATATACTTGTTGTAATCCACAACCTACACTCCATTTCCTTGTTAATTTTTCTCTTATGTCATTAAGTATAACGCAGCGTTAATGAAAAGTAAAATAATAAATTACAGTGATACATTAGCTTCTGCGAACTTCTTGTTCACTGCGAAAACCGCAACGCCGCCGATGCCTATATGGCAGGCCAGGACGCTGCCGATCAGGTTGACGATGAAATTCTGGTAGCCCAGGCTGTCCTTGAGCAGGGACTTGACCTGCTCAGCTGCGTCAGGGTCATCGGCATGGGTAATTCCGATGAGCTGATTTCTGTCTCCCAGGGAACGCTCCTTGACCAGCTCCACGATGCGCTTAATGGCCATCTTCTTGCCCCTGACCTTCTGGAAGGGAATCATCAGACCGTTTTGGACGTGCAAGATAGGCTTGATTTGCAGCAGGCCCCCCAAAAAGGCGCTGGCCGAACTGACCCGCCCGCCCCGGTGGAGGTAGTTTAGATCGTCTACCGAAAAGAGATGCTCCACGTTATTGTTTGAACGCTTTCGGGCGCGGTCAATAATCGCACCAGAATCAGCCCCCGCCTTGGCCATCTGGGCGGCTTCCAGAGTGATGAGCCCCTGGGCCAGTGAACCGCTGAGGGTGTCAACAATGGTGACCTTGAAGTCCTTGAATTTCTCCATCATTTCCTGGGCCACCATCTGCACAGTATTGCAGGTGCCGGACAGTTTGGAGGAAAAACTGAGGTAGAGGCACTCCCGGCCCTGCTCAGCGTACTTCTTGAAAGTCTTTGCGATTTGATCTATAGGCACCTGCGCAGTGGTGGGGACCTTGTCAGCGCGAATAGCGTCATAGACTTCTTTAGTAGTGATATTGATCCCGTCCTGATACTCTTTGCCGTCGATGATCACCAGGAAGGGCAGAACGTCGATGCCGTATTCCCGGACCAGCTCTTGCGGCAAATCGCAGGCGCTGTCTGTAATGATTTGAATGGACACAGTATAACCTCCGCTATGGATCATTTTGCCAAGTTCTTCGACTTTTAGAAACGGAATCCTGCATCATTTTCGGGCAGGCGAGGTCTGACTTGAAGAAAGGAAGTCATTCACTTATAATGAAAATGTATTCTCTGGAAAGAGGGGTTGCACCATGAGTCAGTTGACTATAGTTGAACATATTCGGAACCGGATCAATATTCTAAGATCGGAACAGGTAGGCCTCAAACTGTTTATTCAGTCTGATCAGTGCCGCCATGACGCCCTGGAAAGAGCTATCACTGA
>JAAYSR010000041.1 GCA_012518325.1 Bacillota bacterium | reverse complement strand
TACTTTATTTAGGGCTCCTCTCTTCTGTGGCCGCCTTCTTTTGCATGAATTATGCCCTTTCTCACCTGACCGCCTCCAGATCAGCGGTGTTTATCAATCTGACCCCGGTAGTCTCGGTTCTAGCCGGAGTGCTCTTTAGGGGCGAGCACTTTGCCCCCATTCAGATCCTCGGTGCCGCCATAGTGCTTCTTGGCGTGTGGGGGGTTGGCCAAACCTCTGGTGGGCACTAGCGATACAAAAAAGGCTGCAGGGGGCGGTTAAAAGCCGCTTCCTACAGCCTTTTCAGTTTCCTACTCTTTTTTCTTTCTGCGTACCAGTTCAATGCTGCCAAACCCGCCGATTACAGCGATATAAAAGCCCAGATCATACCACCAGCCTGTGTTGGCAGTCTCATAGATGCGGATGTGACTCCGAAACAGGCCAAAGACCAAAGAAACAGGTGCCATCCAGCCGTGCCAAATGCCCCACAGAAAGCCTGCGGGCCTTTCCTCTGTGTTTCTGCCATCACCGGGCAGGCACCCAGTCAACAGCAGACTCAAGCAAACCTTTAGGTGCATCTTGGAGAGATTCTTAGCTGAGTTCGGCTTAGTAGAAGTCCGCAGGGAACGCAAATAACCCCCGGAGCTGTATCCAGGGGATTAGAACCTAGCTGGAGGCGCCGAATTCGCCTCGCTTTAGGCGATCTAGCAGTTTTGGATAGTTGGCGCGTCCATCGGCAATGTGATAAACAAAAATCGTTTTCCCAATGATCCGATAAAAGCAAAGGTACTGTCCGCAAATCAACATTCGATATCCCTGTAAAGCAAGCTCCTTGTCGCGGCAGACAATCCCTAGATCGGGGAACGACTGCAGCTTCTCGAGGTACGCATAGATACGGTCCGTTATCTCTTGGGCAGATTGAGGGCCTGCCAGTTCCAAGTAGACCAGGGCGATTTCTTCCAGCTCGCTTTGGGCCGGTGGGAGCAGGATCAACTCATATTTTGCGTCCATAAATCTCACTCAACCGCTGCCGTGATTGCTCTAGCGTGAATCCATCGCTTCCTGCCTTACGCAGCATTTCCGCCAACTCGAGTTTCATCCGCAGCCTAAAAGTTTCCTCACGCCTTTCAAAGGCGTCCATACTCATAACAACCAGGTCACCCTCGCCGTTTTTTGTGATATAAATGGGTTCCTCTGTCTCGTGGGCTAGTTTTGAGATGGCACCATAATCATTACGCAGAGTGGTCGAAGCTTTAATGATCATCCAGACCGCCTCCCTGATAATATTCTGCCATTATTATATCACAATAATTCGTATTTATCCATTCTGCGACAATTGCAGTGCCGCCTCTCCCCTGCTGGATTGGTGTATGGCGGCCGGACTTTGGGATATACTAGAACCAAGTCCAAAATGGGGGGGTGAAGTGATGAACTGGCTGTCGAGGGCGGCCCTTCTCTTAGTCATTATAGGGGCGTTGAACTGGTTATTGGTTGGCCTCTTTCAGTGGGATCTCGTTGCAGCTGTCCTAGGAGGCGAAACGATGAGATCTGCTTCGATGCTGAGCAGGATTGTCTACACCTTGGTGGGTCTTTCGGGCATCTATTGCCTTACCTTTCTGTTTGGGGACAATAGAGTCAGAAACGAATAAACCTCTGCCATGACAGAAGCCTCGGTGGGTACCCAGGCTTCTTTTTGCTTTAATTAGATATCGATGGGTAAGGTGATCCAATGAAAAGGTTTACTCCCAAGCGAGTTATTTTCGAACCTTCTGCCCTGGAATACCCCCTGGGCAAGAAGCTCTATGACTACTTTCAGAAGCTGGGCGTTGAGATACAAACCACTACCTCCCATAATCGGGTTACGGGTATTCCAGGGAAAACCCCAAAAGAAAAGTATGTCCAAGCCAAGCAGAGCCTTGTGGTTGGTGTCAGGAGAACATTGAAATTTTCGCCCTGCAGGCCTTCGGCCCATTATCAGCTGCCGCTGGCCACCAGCTGCCCTGGCCTGTGCGAGTACTGTTACCTGCAGACAACCCTGGGCCCCAAGCCTTACCTGCGGGTATATGTGAACATCGAAGAGATTTTGCAGCAGGCTGAAAAGTATATCGCTGAACGCGCACCGGAGATCACCATCTTTGAAGGGGCCGCCACTTCAGACCCTGTTCCGGTGGAATATCTGACCGGATCGTTAAAGCGCTGCATTGAGTTCTTTGCCCAAACAGATTTGGGCCGTTTCCGCTTTGTGACAAAATTCGGCGATGT
>JAAYSR010000040.1 GCA_012518325.1 Bacillota bacterium | reverse complement strand
TTCCATCTGAATTAACGAGTCCCGCTGCCAAGAGGCCGTTAAACTGGTTCTCCTTGATATCTTTCTGCAGATCGTGCAAACAGTCCAGGGTATAGATTATTCGCCCTGCAGCCTGCCCTAGACGGCGGAGAAGCGGTTCATTGTGTTCAGCCAGCTCAGATTCATCGGCAAACTGTGCGGTAAAGGCGAGGACCTCGCCGAGCCCCTGTGCGGTAGGCAAAAGCAGCTGATCATAGTAAATCTGTTCTCCCCGGCTCTGCCAGCGGTCCTCGAGATCCACAAGCTCAGCGTCGCAGGCGCGAAGTCTTTCAATCAACGCGTCGTCATGACGGAAGATCTCCTGCTCTGCCCGGGAAATATCCCGGGAGGTAAAGAACCTGACAAGGCGCGCACCGCGGGTTCCATCCCGCTCAGCATCCGCAATTTTCAGCCCAATCATCACTGCGGTCAATGCTGCCGCAATGGTCACTGCAATATTGTCATCTACCACTACCCCAAAGCCAAGGGCATGGCCAAAAGGACAGTAGCGGCGGCGAAACTCAAGAGGTTCCGTTCTCTGGGCGGAGATCAAAAGGGCAATCAACGCTGTATCGAAATTGGTTGCCAGCCGCCACTTGACGCCATAAAGGCGCTTTAGGGCACCGCACATACCGCAGTAATGGGCACGATAATGATTGTTTTCACGCAAAGTCAAATCCAGCTTTTGCGGCCTGCTGTAACCGAACATAGAAGCTTCCTTCCCCTTTTACTCCTGCGGCAAAAGGGCTGAGCCTTTAGCCAGGACAATGCGGTTGATCAACGTCAGCATGGCTCCATAGGCCAGAGACAGGACCGGAAGGAGCGCCCAGATCCAGCGGCTGACCACAGCTGCAAATCCTTCCGCCGAAATATTCATGCCTTGATAGACCCTGCCGTACAGCCCGTAATGAACCAAGGACATCTGCTCTATGAATTCAGTCAGGCTAAGCCCCATCAAACGTGACAGAATCAGCACAAGAGCCGTAAAGCAAAGGGTATAGCCAAGCCAGTACAAGATGTATTCTAAGCGCAAACCTTTCCGCCGCAAACTAGGGAGAACAAGTCCCACCGGGGCTAAGAGCAGGGCGAAAATAAATAGTTCGCGAAAACCCACGGACATGCCGATGATGACAGATGAAACAACTGCCAAGAGCGCCCCTTGCCGCATGCCCCAGCGCTGGCTGACAATGCCGATAACCCCGGGGCACAGAAGCTTGAGATACCGCCCCACACCCGGCAGGCTCGCTCCCAGCACATAGAGCACTACGCAGAGTGCGGCCAGAAGGCCGGTTTGCGCCAATGATTCAGTACTGCTGTTTGGCCTCGCCATGGCCATCACCCCTCCAAAACCACTCTTCGAAGATCTCCTCCCCCACCGTCTGCAGAATCAGACGGCCTTTCCCCATGGGCAGAGCGTCAAGGCATTCCCGGGCCTGGTCCCTCAGTTCACTCACCTTCCGGTGAATGATGCCCGAGATCTCGGGGGATACCATCAGTTCGCCAAACCTTTTGACCGCCCCCTTACGGAGAAGCAGATCTTCTCCTGTCAACGCTTCCCACAGGGACTTGAATTCGCCTTCCTCAAGCATATCCTTGACCACCGAGAGGGGATAGCTGATTTTTGCGTCGTCCAAATCCCCGCAGGACCGGCCCTTAACCTCGTGGTCCAGATCAGTGAGGTTGTTCATGTCGTTGATAATCTGAAAGCAGGTGCCCATGATCCTGCCGTACTTGGCCACAGCTTCGATGTGGGCTGGCTGCCCCTGGGCTAGAATCCCTCCGATTTCCAGGGACTTTTCAATCAGGCAGGCAGTCTTGCCATAGACGATATCGCTGCTGTGGGAAAAAGCATCTATACAGCCTGCTGTGGCCAGCTCCAGGAGTTCCCCCTGGCAGAGCTGAAAATGAGCAGTCTCAAAAGCCTCGCGAACCGGTTGCAGCACGTGAGGCGGAACCTCTAGCGCCCTCAGCGCTTTATAACCCATGGCCACCAGCAGATCTCCAAGGACAACCGCCTTTGCTTCCCCGTAAAGGGCATGGAAGGCAGGGCGCCCCCTGCGCAGCCT
>JAAYSR010000242.1 GCA_012518325.1 Bacillota bacterium | reverse complement strand
GCTTCCGCTCCCAAGGCATCCGTTGGCTCCGCACTCAGTTCTTCTTTCCCCGGAACGCTTTGCACAGATTCCTGTTCGGTCACAGTGGCGATCTGTTCTGCCGGTTCCCTGCTGACAAGCATTTCCCGCACGATGGGATAGCCCACTGCGGCGCCTGCAGCGAGCAGCAGCACAGCCAGCAAAGCCGCGATCAGCCGATGCCGGCGTCCCTTACGCCTGCCAACCGTGATCCCAACCTCATTGTCGGCCAGATCCCTCAAAACATAGTATCCTCCCAGGCGCTCCCACTCATCATCGGCAACACGGTAAACAGCCCGTTCATGGGCCTGGTTATCCATAACGTAGGCTATTTGCCAGGGCGAAGGAAAATACCGCTGATGCTGCTCTTTATCGAAGTCAGACAAAAACACGCCAAAACCCGGGTGGGTGTGGGCCCACCCGACTATTTCCTCGTTCTGCTTCAAAGCCAGCTCTACCGTTCGATAATGGTCAGGGCGAATAACCAGGCGCGTGGCGTCACTTCTCTGAGGAATGGGCACGAAGCGCTCCACAATGATCTCATACTGTTCCGCAGTCTTCAGCTGCTTATTCCTTCCTATCAGGAATCCGCCATGCTCACCTTGGGAGTGCAGATGAGAGAATTGATCCAACGCAAGCATCACTTCCTCACGAAAAACCAAGCGCGGGAAAGGACCTGCCTTACCCACCAGAAACCTTCTCGTAGAAAAAGTCGTGCGTTCGGTAGTCATTGTACTCTCCCCTAAAATATGCTGAAGTCCAGGACCTCCGACAGGCGTTTCAAAATGCTGATACCAACCACACTGTTCCCTTTCCGATCCAGAGCAGGGCCAAAGGTCGCCACTCCATACTGTCCAGGCACTGCTCCGAGAATTCCCCCCGAAACGCCGCTCTTGGCGGGAATCCCCACTTGGATGGCGAATTCGCCTGAACCGTTGTACATGCCGCAGGTGACCATAAACGTGGAGACCAGCCGAACGGCGTTGGCCGATACCAGCGGAGTTCCAGCCTCACTTATACCTTTCGTAGCGAGGAACATGCCTATGCGGGCTAGATCGGCACAATCCACTAAAATTGAGCATTGGCGAAAATAAAGATCCAGTACCTCTTCTACATCACCCTCCAGTCCCCCGATGTCCTTGAGGAAGTAAGCCAAGGCGCGATTACGATGCCCAGTTTCCTTTTCTGAGCTGTACACCGCTTCGTCAATCTCTATGGGGCGTCCCAGCACTTGTTCCAAGAGGCAGGTAATGTGGGCAAAGCGCTCCTCAACAGAGGAACCGGGAATAAGCGAACAAACTGCAATTGCTCCGGCATTGATCATTGGATTCAGGGGTTTCTGCTCCGAAGTCTCCAGCTTAACGATGCTGTTAAAAGAGTCGCCGGTGGGTTCAGAACCCACCTTGGCAAATACAGCCTCAGCGCCGCGCTGCTCAAGAGCAACCAAGAGGCTGAAGATCTTGGAAATGCTTTGCAGGGAAAACTGCACCCTGGTATCGCCGGCTTCAAAGAGCCCTCTGGCAGTCATCAGAGCAACTCCGGCCATCTTTGGATCTGCCTTTTTCAGCTCCGGAATATACGTGGCCACATGGCCGCGTTCGGTATGATGCTTGCATTCCTGCAAGGTCTCTTCCAAAAGCCTGCCGTAATCAAAAGCGATGTTCATTTTCCTTCCCCCCATACAAAAGCCCAGGCGGACCTTCTCTGTGCGCGAAAAACCTGCCTCCCGGTGAGGAGGCGTCAAGTTCTCTGATGGCAGTCCATTCTAGGCAATATCATTGACAGCGTTCCAGACACGAATGGTGTTCTTGCACGCTTGCTTGGCCTGGTACATGGCCTGATCAG
This sequence comes from Bacillota bacterium, assembly GCA_012518325.1. Classification (GTDB taxonomy): domain Bacteria; phylum Bacillota; class Limnochordia; order Darwinibacteriales; family Darwinibacteriaceae; genus UBA5420. Next base: position 17,424 of record JAAYSR010000242.1, on the reverse strand, counting down.
CGAACAGCAGAAGCTGCCGCTTGTCAGTGGCATGCTGCGGAGATGCTGCAATACCCAAGGAAACGGTAATAGGCTCTTTCCAGCAAGGATCCTCTAAGGAAGCCAGGCGTTCCCGGATCCGCTCTGCCACACGCCGAGCCCCGACAACATCCATGTTCTTCAAGAACACCACAAACTCATCGCCGCCGTAACGAACGACGCGATCTTCAGCTCGGATAATCTGCTGGATTGCCTCAACCACATTTTTTAAAACCTGATCACCCTCAGCATGTCCATAGGAGTTGTTAAACGCGGCAAAGTCGTCAATGTCCATGAACAGCAACGCCACCCGCTCATGTGACGGTTCACTTAGCCATCTGTTCAAATAGCGGAAATTATAGGCACCTGTCATATCGTCTATGACCAGCTCTTCCTCAACTTCCTGCCGGCGCGCCCGCTCCGCGCTGACCTCGGCTGCTGACTTTAACAACCCTGAGATAGTGACCAGAAAGGCGGAAAAGGCGATCAAGCCCCAAAACCCATAGCCGATAACGAAAAAGGTAAACATGATACCAAGAAAAGCGCTGCAAAAATAACTGAACACACTTCTCCCCAGCACCTCTTTAATCTGGATCCACCACGGAATGCCCCTTCCGAGCGCCACAACGTAACAGACAAGGGCATTATTCGTAAAGATATAAGCTGTGGTTGCAGCGACGAAGGAAACAAGCAGTGGAAATCCTGAAACTCCAGGACGGGAAGTGGAGAACTCAAGGATCAGTCCTCCGACCAGAGAAGAGATGGCGAATTGGGCAGAATTGTACATCGCACGCTGCCACCGCTTTTTATGCCGCACTCCGTCGTAAATGCCCAAAAGAACGGAAGTAAGCATGGCAGGTGTAATTCCTGTCAGATAAATTGTGGGCAGTACTGCTGCTGTACCCAGTGAAAGATCTGTCCGTTCGCTGATGCGCACCGAAAAACCCTGGAGGTGCATCCTCACAACAAAAAGGACAATCACCGCAGGCAGAGTCCCCTCGCGAAAGCCGCTGAAAAAAACAACGCCCAAGACGACAGCGAAAAAAGTCACAATCATGATCACGCGGTTGATTCGTCGTTCAACATCCCTTGTCAGCAAACGAATACCCCCCAACCAGCCTGGCTGCTCCTAAGATCCTGCCTATTCCTCACCGCGTGCAGAAAATGCTAAGCAGAGTCCCTGTCAGCTTGATAGATCCGGATATTATTCTTGCCTGAGTTTTTCGCATTGTACATGGCTTGATCAGCAAACAGCAAAAGCTGCCGCTTGTCGCTGGAGTGCTGAGGTTTTGCAGCAATGCCCAAGGAAACAGTAATTGGCTCTTTCCACTTAGGATCCTTCAGCTTGGCCAGATTGTCCATAATCCGCTCCGCGACCAGCTTCGCCTTCTCAGCATCCATGCCCTTCAAAAACACAACAAACTCGTCACCGCCGTAACGAATTACGTGATCCCCTTCCCTAATGCTCTTCTCGATGGTTTCCACCAGCAGCCTGAGAACCCTGTCCCCCTCTGCATGTCCATAGGTGTCGTTGAATGCTGCAAAATTGTCGATATCCATGAACAGAAGGCTGACTGCTTCGTCAGAAGGTTCACTAAGCCAGTTGTTTAGGTGCCTGAAATTGTAGGCGCCCGTCATCACGTCAATGATCAGCTCTTCTTCCAGCTCTTTTCTCAGTGCCCGCTCGGCGCCGACTTCAGCTGTGGCCTGCAAAAGCCAGGACAAAATAATCAACAGGGCTGAAAAGGCCAAAAGGCCCAACAGCTCATAGCGCAGGACAAAAAAGGTGAAGATAATGCCGATAAAACCGCTGCTCCAGCTGCTGAACAAGTTGACTCTCAGAGACGTCTTGAACTCGCCCCACCAAGATACTCCTTTGGCCATAGCGACTACAAAGCGCACCAGGCCTATATTGCACAAAACATAGACCACTGTCGCAGCACTGATCGCGACAATCAGCCCCCAGCCCTCCGAACCTAGGAGCTCAGTTAACTTTTCCAAGCTTAAACTTGCCGCCAGTGTAGAGAGGGCAAACTGTCCGGCATTAAATAAAGTACGCCGCCATGCTTTTTGGTACTTAATGCCGTCATAAACGCCCTTAAACACAGAAATCAGCATGGAAGGCGTTGTTCCGCACAGCAAAATCATGGGAAGAATCGCTGACGTTCCCAGGGAAATGTATGAACGATCGTCGATACTCACCGAACCGCTGTGCAAGTAAATCTGCAGCGCAGCAAGAATCACAATATAAGGCCAGCTTCCTTCGGGATAACCGCTGTAAAAAACTATCCCCAACACCACAGCTGCAACTGCCACAGCTTCCCTATAACGGTTCATTTTCTGCTCAAGCTTATCAGGCAAGTGATCACCCCCGAAACCCACACTTGGCTCCTAATTGGTTAATTCTGTGTGAATATCCAATATCCTCCTCCCTGCACCATGTTGCCTGCAGCCCAGAGGGTACGCAGAGGCAGAAAAGGCCCCAGCCTACGGCTGAGAGCCCCTTCACCAAATGTTAAATTGTTTAATTAAGCTGAATCCTTTGTCCCATCCCACATACGAATGGTGTCTTTGCCGGCGTCCTTTGCCAGATACATGGCCTGGTCCGCAAAAAGAAGCAATTCACGCTTGTCTGTGGTCTGCTCAGGCTTAGCGGCAATGCCAATGGACACAGTGATGGGCTGTTTCCACTTAGGATCGTCCAAGGCAGCCAGGCCCCGGGCTATACGGTCCGCGACCCGCTTCGCGCCTGCTGCATCCATCTCTTTCAGGAACACTACAAACTCATCGCCGCCATAACGAATCACATGATCGCCTTCCCGCACATTAGCGGAAATTGTTTCCACCAACTTCTTCAGGACCTTGTCGCCCTCGGCATGTCCGTAAGTATTGTTGAACACGGCAAAGTCATCAATGTCCAGAAAAAGCAGGCTGATCTTTTCGTCTGACGGCCTGCTCAACCAGTTGTTCAAGAAACGGAAATTGTAGGCCCCTGTCATCTCGTCAATGACCAGTTCCTTCTCCAACTCCTGCCTAAGGGCCCGTTCAGCACTGACTTCAGCTGCAGCCTTGAGGAGCCCCGAGAGATTTACGAGCAAAATCGAAAAGGCTGCCAGACCCCAGAAACCATACCCTTTGACAAAAAACGTAAAAATAATGCCGATAAAGCCGCTGCTTAAGCTGCTGTAGATGCCCCGCATGATGACGGTACGAAACTGGGTCCACCAGGAAACGCCTTTCCAAATGGCCCCAATGCGGCAGACAAATCCGATGTTGCACGTTATGTAGACCAAAATCGCACAAGTTGCAGCAACAATCTGCCACAGCCCGGAAGCTTCGGATAAACCGCCCAAGTATTCAAAGGTCAATGCCCCTGCCATGCTGGAAAGGGCCATTTGGGCGGAGTTAAAGGCAGTGCGCCTCCACTCCTTCCGGTGCCTCACACCGTCAGAGATTCCCAAAATCACTGACACCAGCATCGATGGCGTCACACCGGTCAGGTACAGAGTGGGAAGAACCGCCGCAGTCCCTAAGGAAATTACCGTGCGTTCGTCGATGGTCACCGATACACCCTGGAGATACACTTGAAGCACCATCAAAGCAAGCAGATGCAGCCATGTGCCTCTGGGGAAGCCGCTATAAAAAACGACCCCCAAAATCGCGGCCATGGCAATAACAGCCTCCATGTTGCGCTTCAGGCGGCAATCAACATCCCTCGCTTGCACGGCAGCACCCCCCCAACCTGTGCAGACTTTGAATATAGGTAATTTCTGTGTGAACCCACAATATCCTGCTAAACACCGATGGACCGCGAAAAAAGAAACCGGCAACTAGAGAGAATCCTTGGGGGAAGGACCTCCCCCAAGGAAACTTAACTAAGCCATCATCTGCTGGACCAGGGTGAGAATCTGATCCCGCCCCTGCCGGGTCTCTGCCGAAAAGAGCACCGGATCAATCCCAAGCGTTTCCCGAATCACCTTGGCATGCTTCCCGTGTTTTCCGCGGCTGATCTTATCAGCCTTGGTGGCAATCAAGACATGCGGCATGTCCATTTCTCTGAGCCAGGAGTTCATAGTCTGATCGTCTGCTGTGGGTTTATGTCTCACATCCACAAGATGCAGCACCCCGACAAGGTTGGCACGGCTGCTGAGATAACCCTCAATCATAGGGCCCCATTGCTTCCGTACACCTTCGGGAACCTTGGCGTAGCCATAACCAGGCAAGTCCACCAGGCAAAGGCTGTCTACCCGGTAGAAATTTATGGTCTGCGTCCGCCCCGGCTGATTTGATGTGCGGGCAAATTTCCTGCGGCCGACAAGTGCGTTGATCAACGAGGACTTGCCGACGTTGGAACGGCCAACCAGTGCTATTTCCTTCAGATCGTGCTTCGGATAGCCCTTTGCATTGACCGCACTTGTCAAAAACTCTGCATCATGCAGATTCAGTGCCATACTACTGTTCTCCCATCCATGATTCATCACTCACCGGCTGATCCATTGGCGGAACCATGAAGGGCAAAGGCTGGTCATTCACCGGCTCAGCGTAAAGGGCGTGGCTCAATACCTCATCCATGTGTTCCACCAAGGTGATTTGCATTTTCCCGAGGACACTCGCGGGTATCTCTTCCAGATCCTTCTCATTGTCCGTGGGAAGCAGTACGTGCGTAATTCCTGCCCGATGAGCCGCCAAGAGCTTCTCCTTCACACCGCCTATGGGCAGAATCCTGCCCCGCAGCGTGATTTCGCCGGTCATGGACAGATCATGCCGTACAGGACGATTTGTCAGGGCACTTGCCAACGCGGTGGCGATGGTAATCCCTGCTGACGGGCCGTCTTTGGGAATTGCCCCTTCAGGGATGTGCATGTGTATGTCGCAGGATTCATGGAACTTAGGATCAATGCCGAGCTCATTGGCCCGGGAGCGGAGATAGCTGAGGGCGGCCTGGGCCGACTCCTGCATTACATCGCCAAGCTGGCCGGTCAAAGTCAGCTTGCCTTTGCCGTCCACCACTGTCACTTCAATGGTAAGGGTCTCGCCTCCCACCTGAGTAAAGGCCAGCCCGGTTGCTACCCCTACCCTGTCCTCTTCGTTCACCTGACTCTGCTGATAACGGGGCACACCCAGATACCTGTGCAAATTGCTTACATTCACACGGGCACTTTGAATCTGACCTTTGACGATTTCGGTGGCAACCTTGCGGCAAATCGTGCTGAGGCGGCGTTCCAGGTTACGCACTCCGGCTTCCCTGGTGTACTCATTGATCACCTTGTAGATCGTATTGTCCGAAATTTGAATCTGGTCTTCCTTGAGCCCGTTATTCTTAAGCTGTTTCGGCCACAGGTGCCTTTTGGCAATTTCAAACTTCTCGTACTCTGTGTAGCCGGGAATTTCGATGACTTCCATCCTGTCCCTCAGCGGGGCTGGAATTGAATGCAGGACATTAGCAGTGGTCACAAAGAGCACCTCTGACAAGTCAAAGGGAACCTCCAGGTAATGGTCTCCGAAGCGATGGTTCTGCTCAGGATCAAGCACCTCCAGGAGGGCTGATGCCGGATCGCCCCGAAAGTCCGATGCCAGCTTATCAATTTCGTCCAGGACGATCACAGGGTTCAGGCTGTTTACATTTTTCATAGTCTGGATGATTCTGCCCGGCATGGATCCGATATAGGTGCGCCGATGTCCGCGGATTTCAGCTTCATCCCGGACACCGCCCAGGGACAGGCGGGCAAAGTTGCGATTCAAGGCCTTGCCGACTGATTGTGCCAGAGAAGTCTTGCCGACGCCAGGGGGACCCACCAGGCACAGGATGGGTCCTTTAGTCGACTTCGTCAACTGGCGGACCGCCAAAAACTCTAAAATTCGTTCTTTAACCTTTTCGAGCCCATAATGATCCTGATCTAAAAGTTCCTCAGCCAGGTTCAGGTCTAAACGGTCCTTGGTCCGTTTAGACCAAGGCAATGACAGCATCCAATCGATATAATTCCGCACAACTGTTGCTTCAGCAGCCATGGGAGCCATGCGCTCGAGTCGGTGAATTTCATGGAGAACCTTGGCTTTGGCTTCCTTGGGCAGCTTTGCTTTTTCCAGCTTCTCCCTCAGTTCTTCAGCCTCTGTATTCCCCTTTTCGTCCCGTTCGCCGAGCTCTACCTGGATTGCTTTAATTTGCTCACGGAGGTAGTACTCACGCTGAGCTTTTTCCATTTGCTTGCGGACCCGCTGCTGAATCGTCCGCTCGAGCCCCAGGATTTCACCCTCCCGGTACAGTACCCCCAGAATCCCTTCCAGACGCTTGTCTACAGGGAAAATCTCCAGCAGTTTCTGCTTTTCCTGAAAGGCTACATTCAGCTGACTGGCAATTGTGTCAGCAAAACGATGGGGATCCTCTATGCTGCTTACGGTCATTAACACTTCTGCCGGAATCTTCTTGCTGAGCCTGACATACTTTTCAAACTCATCCCTGGCAACACGCATTAATGCCTCTAGTTCATAATTGTCCATTTCCCCGTCTGTCTCGGGAACTACTGTGACAAAGGCTTCGTAGTACCCGTCAGCATCCTCGATATGATCAAGGGTAACCCTGGAAAGCCCCTCAACTAAAACTCGAATCTGGCCTTCCGGTACTCTGAGCAGCTGTTTGATCTCGCACAGAGTGCCAACGCCATGAATATCTTCAGGCTGTGGGTTTTCCACTGCCAACTGATGCTGTGCTGCTAAGACAATGCGCCCGTCCCTGAGCATGCTTTGCTCGACGGCTTCGATGGAGCGTGCGCGCCCCACTTCAAGTGGTGTAACCATGTAGGGAAACACCAGCGTTCCACGGAGAGGTAGCAACGGAAGCGAATTTGACGTAGTTGGTTGTACCATTTCTACACCCCCAGTTTCATCATTCAAGTTCATTGTATCATAGTTTGGTAAATCAGGGAATTATCCCCGGGGAGATTTTAGGAGAGGCTCCTAATAAGTCACTGGGGGTGCGGGCATGGGCTGCTTTTGCAGGTATCTCTGAAACCGGAGTAAGTAATACGTGCTCCAGTACTTCTGAGATTTTGGCAACAGGCACAACCTCAATCCCCTCTTCTTTTGCAAAGATCTCCTGCCAGTTCTCAGCAGGTATCAGAACTTTAGTAATTCCGGCTTCCTTAGCAGCCCGAACTTTAGGTACAATCCCCCCTACGGGTTTGACCAAGCCATGGAGGGATACTTCGCCGGTCATTGCTACGCGGCTCGTCACCGGACGCTTTGTCAGTGCCGAAGCCACCGCAGTTACCATGCTGATTCCCGCGGAAGGCCCATCTACTGGAACTCCGCCGGGAAAGTTGATATGGATGTCGTAATCCTGCGGCCTAAGCCCTAGGCAGGACTTGAGGACAGTAAGAACGTTGTCCGCCGAACAGCGGGCCTGGGAACGCCGGCGCATCGTGCGTCCGAGTCGGCCGAACTCCTCTTCCTCCATGACGCCTGTGACTTGCAGCGTGCCCCGATTGCGCTCGGTCAATATGGCTGCTGCCTCTACTTCAATGACGGTGCCGATGTTTGGTCCATACATCGCCAAACCGTTCACGACACCCACAGCTGGTTCTTCACGAATCTGAGTCTGCGGTCTGGGCGCATACTGGCCGCAGCTGAGCACCCACTCTATATCAGCCTTTTCAATGGACTTGCGTCCCTCGCTGGTTACCACCCCTGCTGCAATTTGCACTATGTTCACCGCATCCCGCCCGTTGCTGGCAAAGCGCTTGATCTCTTCCAGCGCTTCCTCACTCATGGGATGGCTGATTTTCCTTGCCGCATTGGAGGCAATGAACCCTATTTCCTCCGCGCTTAGGCTGCGAAAGTATACTTCCAGGCAGCGGGACCGCAAGGCGGGCGGAAGTTCTGCTGCAGTCCTGGTTGTGGCGCCGATGAGCCTGAAGTCAGCAGGCAGGCCGTTTTCAAAGATGTCATGGATATGGGCGGGAATGTTTGTGTCCTCTGAAGAGTAATAGGCACTGTCCAAAAACACTTTGCGGTCTTCCAGCACCTTCAGCAGCTTATTGAGCTGTGTGGGGTGGAGCTCGCCGATTTCATCAATAAACAGCACCCCTCCATGCGCCTTGGTGACAGCCCCCGGCTTGGGCTGGGGAATGCCGGCAACACCCAGGGGACCTGCCCCCTGATAGATGGGATCGTGCACCGAACCCAAAAGAGGATCGGCAATCCCCCGTTCGTCGAAGCGGGCGGTTGTCGCATCTACCTCCACGAAAACAGCGTCCTTGCGAAAAGGCGACAAAGGATTGGCTTTGGCCTCCTCCAGAACAACCCTGGCTGCAGCGGTCTTGCCCACTCCCGGAGGCCCGTAGACGATAACGTGCTGGGGATTGGGCCCGCACAGCGCCGCCCGGAGCGCCTTTAGCCCGTCATCCTGTCCAACGATCTCATGGAAGTCCCGGGGCCTGGTCATTTCGGACAAGGGCTCTGTCAGGGAGATGTCCTTCATGCGATTCAGTTTTTCCATTTCTTTCCTGGACTCTCGCACCACCGCAGATTTGTTTCCCTGCTGCTGCCGGAGCAGGTTCCAAAAGTACAAGCCGATGACAATTGCAAAAAACAGGTTGATCAATCCGAGAACTCCCATGATTGTCACTCCTCTCGAGACTTCCACCTTATTATGCCCGAGGGATAGAAAAAGGATAAGTCAGAAACTCCGACTTATCCTTTGGAAAATTCTCTAGAGACAAACGCTTAGGCGCTTTCTTCCTTACCTTTGCCCTTCGACTTGCTCCTGACAATCAGGGGCTGTTCTGCCTTTTCCACAGCCGCCTGAGTAATCACGCACTTGGAGACATGCCCCTCAGAGGGAACATTGTACATCACATCGAGCATGATACCCTCAACTACGGTGCGCAGACCGCGGGCCCCGGTTTTCTGCTCCAAAGCCTTAGCTGCAATTAAGCGCAGCGCTTCGGGTTCGAACTCCAAAGCCACTCCGTCCATCTGCAGCAGTTTCTGGTACTGCTTGACCAATGCGTTCTTGGGTTCAGTCAGAATCTGCACCAGCGCTTCTTCATCCAGTGCATCGAGGGTGCAGACTACAGGCACACGCCCGATGAACTCAGGAATCAATCCATAGCGCAACAGATCCTCAGGCATGATCTTGCGCAGAATGTCGCCAATCTTCTTTTCCTCACGTGTCAAAACTTCAGCTCCAAAACCGATTGTCTTGTGGCCGGTTCTGCGTTCGATGATCTTTTCCAGACCGTCAAAGGCACCGCCACAGATAAACAGGATGTTGGTTGTATCGATCTGGATAAATTCCTGATGGGGGTGTTTGCGTCCACCTTGGGGAGGAACACTTGCCACCGTGCCTTCCAAAATCTTCAAAAGGGCCTGTTGCACACCTTCTCCAGATACATCACGCGTGATCGAGGGGTTTTCGGACTTGCGGGCAATTTTGTCAATCTCATCCACGTAGATGATGCCCATCTCTGCCCGTTCCACGTCATAATCGGCTGCCTGAATCAGCTTGAGCAGAATATTCTCCACATCTTCTCCCACATAGCCCGCCTCAGTCAAACTTGTGGCATCTGCTATGGCAAACGGCACGTTGAGGATCTTGGCCAGAGTCTGGGCCAAAAAGGTCTTGCCGCTTCCGGTGGGACCGAGCATGAGAATGTTGCTCTTCTGCAGCTCCACGTCATCGGACCTCACATTGCTGTTGATCCGCTTGTAGTGGTTGTAAACAGCCACAGCCAGAGTTTTCTTGGCCTCTTCCTGCCCAATCACATATTCATCCAAGGCATCCTTGATTTCTTTCGGCTTGGGAAAACTGTCCAGTTCAATGTCATGTTCTTCGGTGAACTCTTCTTCGATGATCTCGTTACAGAGCTCTATACATTCATCACAGATATAGACCCCTGGTCCAGCGATGAGCTTTTTTACCTGCTCCTGCATCTTTCCACAGAAAGAGCATTTCAGCTGTCCTTTTTCATCGCCAAATTTGAACATCTAATCACCCCACTCACTCATCACTTGCCGCCGTTAACTGCCTTGCCCCTGGAGCTGATGCTGAGTAAGCACACCATCGATCAAACCATATTCTACAGCATCTTCAGCCGACATGTAGTAGTCCCGATCCGTGTCTCGCTCAATCTTTTCCAAAGGCTGGCCGGTGTGCTTCTGCAGAATCTTATTGGCCTTGCTCTTTAGCAGCAGGATTTCCTTGGCCTGGATTTCAATCTGACTGGCCTGCCCTTGGGCTCCACCTAAAGGCTGGTGGATCATGATACGGGAGTTGGGCAAGGCATAGCGCTTTCCTTTGGTGCCCGCAGTGAGCAGGAGAGCGGCCATGCTGGCAGCCATTCCCACACATATTGTGGAGACGTCAGCCTTAATGTACTGCATCGTATCATAAATCGCCAATCCTGAATAGACTACCCCGCCTGGACTGTTTATATACAAGTGGATGTCTTTGTCAGGATCCTCCGATTCCAAAAACAGCAGCTGGGCAATGACCAAGTTTGCTACCTGATCATTGATGGGACCACCGATAAAGATAATGCGGTCCTTGAGGAGCCGGGAGTAAATGTCAAAAGCCCGTTCTCCCCTGTTAGTCTGTTCCACAACCATTGGGATCAAAACACTCATCGTCTCCCGCCTTTCTATGCGTTAATTTCCCCTTCCTCTTCAGGTGCACCGGCAGGCTCAACTTCAGTTATCGCAGCGCTTTCCACAATCAGCTGCATTGCCTTATCCCTGGACAGGGACATTTCAAGGCTGTCTCTTTGACTATTCCAGTATTCCCGCATACGTTCTTCTAATTCAGGGGTCAACTCACCAGCAGAATTCAGGTACTCCTGAATCTTCTCTTCAATTTCTTCGTCGCTTACGGTAATACCTTCCTTTTCCCTGATGGCTTCCAGGATCAACTCATAAACGATCTGGGTCTTGGCTTGCGGCTCAAACTGGGCCTGCAATTCTTCCCTGCTTTGACCTGTCATTTCCAGGTACATCTCCTCAGTGAATCCTTGCCTCCGCATGTTCTGGAAGAAGAAATCCATTAGATGCCCTGCCTGGTGTTCAATCATGGATTGGGGAATCTCAACAGAGCTGTCTTCAGCAATTAGCTCTAATAGTTTATTCTCCATTTTCTCAGTGGTTCTGCGGGTAGCCTCGTCCTCCAGGTTTTTTCGAATCTCAGCCTTAAGCTCATCGAGGGTAGCAAACTCACTGATATCCTTGGCAAATTCGTCATCAATTTCCGGCAGGAATTTCTCTTTCAACTCTTTGACGGTAACGCTAAAGGTTGCTTCCTTGCCTGCCAGATGCTCAGCGTGGTACTCTTCGGGGAACGTTACCTGGATATCCTTTGTTTCACCCACCGAAACACCGATCAGCTGTTCTTCAAACCCGGGGATGAAATGACCTGCGCCAATTTCCAGGGTATGATTCTCTGCCGCCCCTCCGCTAAAGGGCTTGCCGTCCACATAGCCAATAAAATCAATAACAACGAAATCGCCTTCCTGCACTGTGTCGTGTTCTGCGACCACAAGTTCAGAGGCGCGCTGCTGCTCTTGCTTAAGTATATTTTCGACATCTTCATCCGAAACTTGAACAATTTCCCGTTCCACTTTCAGTCCCTGGTAGCTGCCGAGCTCGAGTTCGGGGTACACGTCCACTGTGTAGACAAATGTGGCTCCTTCTGTGCGATCAATATGTTCAATATCAACCTCGGGCTGATCCACGGGCTGAATTTCCGTCTCCTGCACTGCCTCCTGGTACAGGCGGGGCAGCAGGATCTCAACTGCGTCTTCTACGAAAACATCTGGGCCGTAATGAAGCTCAATCAGCTTGCGCGGTGCCTTGCCCTTTCTGAAGCCTGGAATGTTAATATGCTTGGCATTCTTTCGATAGGCCTCTTCCATGGCACCTTCTAGGGTTGCCGCGTCTATCTCCACTGTCAACTTAACTCGGCTGTTCTCCAGCCTCTCCATTTTTGCCGCCATATCGCGCTTAATCTCCTTTCGTTCCCATAACGCAAAAAAAGTACACTGGATAGTGTAACTAGACTACATACCTCAAAATAAATGGTGCAGGCGGAGAGAGTCGAACTCTCACGGGGGTTGCCCACTAGATCCTAAGTCTAGCGCGTCTGCCAGTTCCGCCACGCCTGCATAAATATATATAAAATGGTGAGCCATCCGCGACTCGAACGCGGGACACCCGGATTAAAAGTCCGGTGCTCTACCGACTGAGCTAATGGCTCATCCACGTCACGCTATTGTATTATAACAGAGTGGAAAATGAGGGTCAACTGCTTTTTGACCTCTTGTCCGGTTTGTGTGGAAAAATGGCAGAAAACCTGTATAATTAATGTTAGGAGGGGACGTATGTGAGAATACCTCGCCGCTATTGGCGCAATCTGGATTGGCCCTTGATTCTGGCTGTACTGGCCCTCACTGCCATTGGCCTTGTCGTTATTTATTCTGCTTCCCACTCGCAGTTGGTTGCCCAGGGAGCGAACCCTTGGCATTATGTCCAAACGCAGCTGATTGCATTCGGCTTAGGATTAGTTGCCTCGATCATAATTGTGTCCATCGACTATAGAGCCTGGGCACGCTGGTCGAAGCTGATCTATATAGCTACTATGGCACTCTTAGGCTCTGTACTGCTGCTGGGCCCTGCCATCTTCGGTTCCCAGCGCTGGGTGAAATTGGGGCCGATGAGCCTTCAGCCTTCTGAGCTGGCCAAAATTGCCATAGTCCTGGTCTTGGCCAAGTACTTCGACAAGGAAGAAAATGCCCAAAGTCTCCAGGGGGTTGCCAAAGCCCTGGTTCTGGTGCTGATGCCTGCAGCCTTGATTCTCAGGCAGCCGGATCTGGGAACCGCAGCCATTTTCATCGGACTCTTTTTTACAATGTGGTACGTGGCCAACGGCAGAACTAAACATATTCTGATTGCCATGGGCACCCTGGTTATACTGGCCGGGGCAGTTGTTTTCATGTCGCTCCAGGGCTGGGTCGGGATCATCAAACCCTACCAGCTCACCCGCATCCTGGTCTTTCTCGATCCCTATTCTGATCCAAGCGGCGCGGGCTGGAACATTATCCAATCGATAATTGCCGTCGGCTCTGGAGGTTTTTTTGGCAAGGGTCTGCTCAACGGCACCCAAAGCTCGCTGCACTTCTTGCCGGCCAACCATACCGACTTCGTTTTTTCGGTAATTGCTGAAGAGTTTGGCTTTCTCGGTTCGCTAACCGTCCTCTCACTGTTTGTCGTGGTCATCTGGCGCGGGCTGCACATCGCCGCAGTGGCCAAGGACACCTTCGGAACTCTGTTAGCGACAGGGGCCACGGGCATCTTTTTCTTCCATCTAATCATCAATGTTGGAATGACCCTGGGTTTTATGCCCATAACCGGCCTGCCCCTCCCGTTCATTACAGCCGGCGGCAGCATTATGCTCACCAGCCTAATGGCAGTGGCCATTATCCTCAATGTTGGTCTGCGGCGCAGCAAGATCATGTTTTAATTCCAGAGCCAGGATCAGCAAAGTAGAAGAAGCGAAACTGAGGCAGGTTGCCGCGGCAACTACACCTGAATCATTAAACACAAAGGCGGCAGTAGAGCCAATTACCACCCCCATGATTCCTCCGGCAATGAGGGGATGGTTTTCTTTTAGCCAAAAGATGTACCTGGATGGCCAGATGAAGGAGGCTCCGATACCGACTAAAGCAACGATCAGAGCATTGCTCCACATGCTGTAGCGCAGCAGCCGCAGATTCAGGCTGAGCTTGCGAGCAATGATCAGGATTACGGCATTCACGCCATCGCGTCTGATTAGTTCTACAGTCTGGCCAATGTGGGATTGTTCGCCCGGGGAGTGAGCTCCGTCAACCAGCATCAGCATTGCCAGAACAGCTAAGGCCGCCGCTCCTAAAGCAAGAATGGTGGGCATGTTCACCCTTCTGCCCTGCATAGCCAGGAAAGTCGAGCCAAAACCAAAGACCGCACTGATAAATCCTCCCACATTTGTTCCCAAAGCTGGTGCGCCGATAACAACTGTGAAAAAACTGAACAGAACCAGCCCCAGGGCGCCCCGCAGACTGCGGGAAAAACCCCCCTTCTCAGCTGCAATGGCCCAGCCCATGATGGCAGAGCCAATCAGAACACCCATAAACTCGTTGCCTATACCGTAAAAACGAGCACCTCCAACGGGATCGTATCCCAAAAAAGAATAACGCATCAGCCAGCTGCCAAGAAGAACATCTGCGCTGATGGCGGCTGCGGTACTAAAAGAGACTAACCCAATGAGGAGCACTGTAGAGACATTTCTGCATTTGAGCACAGCAATGCCCGCCAATATGGCCAAGACTGCGAAGGGAAAGCGGTCCCACAGGAGAAGACTCAGCGGCATTGCCAACAGCAGCAGGATTGCCAGCTGGAGAATCCGAACAACCCAAGGAGGAGAGGCTGAATTGGCAATCAGGGAGATTAAAACTGCGGCATAGGTGATGATCTGGCCGATCACCAAGGTGCGCAGCACCTGCCCTCGATATTGGCTGAAAAACCCGATTTTCTCCACCATCCTCGCCAACCGCAGCCTCCCCTCGTCCTCTGACAATGGCATGACAGTGACTGGCCGACCAATCAAGGGCTGATTGTGCTCTATGCCCAGCAGCTCAAGGATGGTGGGGGCTACGTCCATGTTGGTGATCAAACCGGGCCAGCGGGTGGTTGCTGAAGTAAGCAGACCTTCATCTAACCCCCAGCATACAGCCGGGGTCAGCCAGTGGCTGCGGCTGGCCAAAGGCTGTGAAGGGTAAGGGCTTACCAAGATCACCACTGTATGCTCTGCTTTGCCTGACACAATCTCCGCCAGAAACTCCCCCACCTCACTCGCGATAAGGTTCCCCAGTTTTTCCTGTTGCGACGGGACAAGGTTGATGCGGTACTGGTCGTACCGGAAAGGGTCGCCCAGATCCACAACAACAAGAGGTTCTGTTGCCTGCAGCACCTCCCGGGCCAGGTGTTGATAGTCTGTACGAACTCCATAGGGATAGTCTGGATCCTGAATTGTAAACTCTGATCCCACGCTTCCCTCCCATACCCTTCCCCAGCCGTCCATGCCCACCAGCGCTGCCCAATGAAAGGGTTCATGCCCTTCGCTGCTGCCCAGGACCCTTGGGGGTGTCCCCGCCTCAGCCAATGCACTTCCCAGGGCCCCTATCTCCAGCCTGTACTGTACCGTCTGGGCTGCCCTAATCTGGGCAATGCGGGGCTGCACCAGGGATGTCGGATCCAGGCCGGTATTCCTTCTGTAGAGCTCCTTTCCTCCTTCTGTTGAATGAAAAAGGGCAGCGCCGCTTGAGCCCACAGCCCTCGCACCTGCACCTATGCTGAGGTAAGCTGCAGTCAATGCTTCTCCCCCCCCTGAGCGAGTGTTTAGCAAGCCTACGGCCCGAGGTTCATCGAACTGAAGACTGTCCAGATGCTCCCATTCCAGGCCGTGCCAGAGAATCAGGACAATCTGCCGGATTTTTGCATCCCGTGCCAGGACCGGCAGGGCAAGGGCCGCGATCAGAACGGGAATCAGCAGGCTGACAAGCCAGCGCCTGTTCATGTCATCATACCTTCGTAAAGTGCCCTCGTGCAGCTGACCATGCGGTCCTCTCCAAAGTAGGTATCAACCCGGCTCCGGTTAAACTCTCCCATGGCCCTGGCCCTTTCCGGCGCCTTTAGGACATGCAGAAGAGCCGCGGCAAGATCAGGGGAACTGCCTGGACGAACCAGAAGACCCCCGCGTCCGGGAACAACTGCTTCACGTAAAGCGGGCAGATCCGAAACCACCACCGGCAGGCGGCTGGCCATGGCCTCCAGTACGCTTATGTTGAACCCTTCGCTCAAACTCGGCAGCGTAAAGCAGTTCCATCCAGCCATTAGAGTGGGAACATCCTCACGCCAGCCAAGAAACTGGACCCTTCCGTCTAAACCCAGCCCCCGGGCATATTGCTCCAGTCTGGATCTTTCAGGTCCGTCACCTACAATCACCAGATGTGACCTGGGCACAATCTTGGCAACAAGGGACATCGCTTCCAGAAGAGTGCCCATGCCCTTGTCGGGAATCAAACGGGCGACCGTGCCGACTACCTGGTCCTCAGGTTCGAGTCCTAAAGCCTGCCTGGACGCCTCCGGGGAGCTGTTGCCGAAGTTGCTGGAGGCAATGCCGTTGTAAATAGTGAGCACCTTACGTTCCGGCACATAGCGGATTATTTGGGAACGTACTGCATCGGAAACGCTGATAATTGTATTCATGCAGCCAAACATCCAGCGCTGTACCACATTGGCTCCCCACTGGGCAAACTTTGAAGATGTCTGGGGCAAAGAATTATGGGCAGTGAACAGGAAGCAGGGATGGCGGACAGGCGCGAGGGCTGCAGCAGTAATCAAAGCCGCCTTCAAGCCGTGGGCGTGAACAACATTAGGCTTTTCCCGGCGGAGGCACTTTCTCAGTTTCCTCACTGCCGCGAAATCTCGCCTCGGCTGCAGTCCATCCGCCAAGTCCAGGGGTACAAACCGCCTGTCACCGGCCAGTCCCTGCAGGTCAGGCGGTGCCACAACCACGATGTCAAAATCGGGTATCCCCTTCAGCAGCTGTTTGAGATGCTGCACAATGCCGCCTTCCGCCGGACGAACCACCCAGATTATCTTCATACAGCTCTTCCCCCCTGTGTCTCCATTTATTGTGGTCAAAATTTATCATTCAATACGGGTATGATATCAACAGAAAGGGGAGATCTTGTGCGTCGAAAAACCTTTTTGATCCTTGCTGCAGCGGTCATCTTAGTCCTGGGCTTAAGATTCTTTGCCAACGAGAAACTCACCAGCGAGAATTCACAACTGGAAATTCAACTGACCGAATATAATACTGCAAACCAATTCAGCGCCTCCGGCTCGCCCTTGGCTGAACTGCAAAACTCTGTTGACCAGCTGTCCAGGGCAGCTCTAGAAGGACAGTGGGCGAGCGCATCGTTGGCCGTAAGCAAAATTGAAGCAGCGTGGCGAGGACTTGCACCAGGCAGCACCGGAAACCTGGCAACTGAAGAGGAAATTGAAACCGTCATCCAAACTCTGCGTTTCAATGTCTGGAGCCAAGATCAGGAAGCGCTGCTGGCCACTGCACATCAGCTCACTGTTCTCCTCAGCCGGCTGGCAGGTTAAGAAAAGGGAGCAACCGCTCCCTTTTTCGTTAACTGTTATCACTGTTGTTCCTGGCTCTCCGGATTAGGCTTCTCATTTACCGGCTGAACCTGTTGGCTGGAGCGTCGCTGGCCTTGCTCCTGGGCCTGGCGCTTTTGCTGCTGCCGATGCTGCTGCAGATGACGGTTGGCAAGTTCCTCCGCTGTTTCATAAAAATGATTGGAGTTTACTAAT
>JAAYSR010000241.1 GCA_012518325.1 Bacillota bacterium | reverse complement strand
CCTAGCAGGACTCGAACCTGCGCACCCGGCTCCGGAGGCCGGTGCTCTATCCTCTGAGCTATAGGCGCTTTTGAACAAAGTAATTATATCAGCTCCGGCAAGGAAATGCAAGAACTGAGTTTACTGCCTTGACACTGAGCAAACTAATACTGTATACTGAAGTCACCAACACCCCCCGGGGGTGTAGTGGGGAGTGAAATGTATGAAGAAGGAAAAGTTCGATGTTGTCGGTATGACCTGTTCAGCCTGCTCTGCCTCTGTGGAAAAGGCAGTCGGCCGCATGGAAGGGGTTTCCGCCGTCAACGTTAATCTATTGGCTAACAATATGACGGTCGAGTATGACGAAAGCCTCCTGGAACCGGCTGCAATCATCTCTGCTGTCACCGACGCCGGTTACAGTGCGTCTTTAGCCGGCGTCAAGCTGCAGGACCAGACTGCGGAGAAGACTAAAGTCCAGGAAGAAATTGAGCAGATGAAGCAGCGGACCATAGTCTCCCTCATCTTTATGATCCTGCTCATGTATGTGGCAATGGGGCCAATGCTGGGACTGCCCGTCCCCTCGTTTCTCGTGGGGGTGGAAAACGCCGCCGCCATGGCGTTGGTGCAGTTTCTGCTGACGCTGCCGGTAGTCTACGTCAATCGGCAGTACTACCAGACAGGCTTTAAGACACTCTGGCGGAGAAGCCCGAATATGGACTCATTGATCGCCATTGGTTCCGCTGCCGCCATCCTCTACGGAGTATTTGCCATGTTCCGAATAGGCTGGGGACTGGGACATAACGATCTCGAACTGGTGCTGCATTACAGCCATGACCTCTATTTCGAATCCGGCTCGATGATTTTGGCCCTGATCACTTTGGGCAAGTATCTGGAAGCGCGCTCCAAAGGGCGCACCTCCGATGCCATAGCCAAGCTCATTGATCTGGCCCCAAAGGCGGCCACTGTAATCAGGGACGGTCAGGAAGTGGAGATTCCCGTTGCTGAACTTGCAGAAGGCGACATTGTCGTGATCAGACCCGGACAGAGCATCCCTGTGGACGGTGTGATTATCGAGGGAAGCTCCGCTGTGGACGAATCCGCCCTGACCGGAGAAAGCATTCCTGTGGCCAAGACCGTCGGCGACAAAGTTATTTCTGCCACCATCAACAAAGCTGGCGCTTTCCGTTTTCGGGCAACCCGCATTGGCGATGACACAACTTTAGCCCAGATCATCCGCCTGGTGGAAGAAGCAAGCTCGTCCAAGGCCCCCATCGCTAAGCTGGCTGACAAAATCAGCGGCATCTTTGTACCTGTAGTGATCGCAATTGCCCTGGCCGCTTTTGTCATCTGGCTGCTCCTGGGCTACCCCTTTGAGTTTGCGCTGACCATCGGTGTCGCCGTCCTGGTCATTTCCTGCCCCTGCGCGCTTGGCCTCGCCACGCCGGTGGCAATTATGGTAGGCACAGGACAAGGGGCTCTCCACGGCATCTTAATCAAATCTGCCGAATCCCTGGAAACCGCCCACAGCGTCGACACCGTTGTCCTGGACAAAACCGGCACCATCACCGAAGGAAAGCCTCAGGTAACAGATGTGCTGCCAAGTTCCAACATTAGCGAAGCAGAACTCCTGGCCATCGGGGCCTCGTTGGAGAAGCCCTCTGAGCACCCCTTGGCTGAGGCCATTGTCAGGAAGGGCCAGGAAATGGGAGTCCACTTCTCCGAGGTGAACGACTTCCTGGCTGTCCCAGGCAAAGGTGTCCAGGGCAGGATTGAAGGCCGGGAGTATCTGGCAGGCAATCTGTCCTTCATGCAGGAGAATCGGGTTGAGCTCGGCGAGTTCGAAAATACAGCGGACAGTCTGGCTGAACAGGGCAAGACCCCGATGTACTTTGCCGCAGACGGGCAAGTCTTGGGCATTATTGCTGTAGCTGACGTGATCAAACCCTCGAGCAGGCAGGCGATCCGGGATCTCAAGTCCCTGGGCATTGATGTGGTCATGCTCACCGGCGACAATAAGAGGACGGCGGAAGCCATCCGCCGCGAGCTAGCCATCGACACTGTGATCGCAGAAGTGCTGCCCGATGACAAAGAGCGGGAAGTCCGCGCTTTGCAGGAGCAGGGAAAGACTGTGGCCATGGTGGGAGACGGAGTCAACGATGCCCCGGCCCTGGCCAGGGCTGATGTAGGCGTTGCTATTGGTGCAGGAACCGATGTAGCCATTGAGTCCGCAGACATCGTGCTCATGAAAAGCGATCTGCAAGATGTGACAACCGCAATCAAGCTGAGCAAAGCAACGCTGCGCAATATTAAGCAAAACCTGTTCTGGGCGTTTTTCTACAACTCCCTGGGAATTCCCTTGGCGGCAGGCCTCCTCTATCCCATTCTGGGCTGGCGGCTGAGCCCCATGTATGCTGCGGCGGCCATGAGCTTAAGCTCGATCTTTGTTGTCACCAATGCTTTGCGCCTCAGGCGTTTCGATCCAGAAAAATAAAGGAGTGTCCAATAATGAAAAAAGTTGTGAAGATTAACGGCATGACCTGCGAACACTGCCAGAAGAGAGTACAAACCGCACTGGACGCACTGCCGGGCATCAAAGCCAAGGTCAACCACAAAAAAGGCGAAGCCGTTATCACTGTAGACGGTGCCTGGAATGAAGATGCCCTGCGCAATGCAGTGGCGGAGGCAGGCTATGAAGTTGTCTCTGTAGCTGACAAAAAGGGATTCTTGGGGCTATGAGAAGCGATCGCGAAAAAGTGATGCGCCTCCTGAAGACAGCCCGGGGACAGATCGACGGGCTGATGCGCATGGTTGAAGAAGATCGGTACTGCGTGGATATTTCCAATCAGATCCTGGCAACACAGGCTATCTTGCGCAATGTGAACAGCCAGATTCTCCACGATCACCTCAACCACTGCGTCCGGGAAGCTATGGAGACAGATGATGCGGCAGAGAAAATCAACGAGATCATGTCCATCATTGATAAGCTAACTAAATAAACGAAACAGCGGGACAGCAAGCAACACCGCGAGCAGGGCCAATTCTGCCCAGACAATGCCCGCTGCAGACCCGCCGGGAAAGGGAAAACCCCCAAAGGCAAAGCTGGCAAACACGGCTGCCATCCCTCCGAGGAATACCAGGAGAACTGTCCCTAAGGCTTTCCAAGACTGTTTAATGTTCATTATACTAAGACCTCCAGTGCCCCTTTTTGCACTTTGCCGGCAGCAGGTTTATCCCTGCTGCTGGCGTTTTTTTGTACAGCTAACGCAGAATCGTCTGGGGAATCAGGGCAAAGAACTGGTAAAGCAGCATCCAGAGAATGAGTATTCCCAGTGTAACAAAGAGCCTGCTCCCCCTGGCCTTCCTTAGAATTAAGAACGTTCCCAACGTAGCCAGGGCATAAGCCAGCCCATGATGGAACGCGCCAAAGAACCTGGGCTGGACCCCTGGAATGGGCAGTCGGCGCAGCACTGTCATTAAGGCGCCCAGGAGCGCTGTCTGGTAAAGCAGACCCTGCCTGGCATAGGGGCCAAAGCGGTGTAAAAGGGCGTAAATGAGTCCGGCTGCGGCAAGAGGGCCGAAGTTTCCGATGGTGTAAACAGCTGCCAGCATAAAGGTGCTGACAAAGAGAAACAGTGCGTGATACAGGGGCGACTGTTCATCAAGTCCCATCCTGCGCCACAAAGATATCGGCTTCGGAAACTCATTGTTAATCCCGTAGACGCGGTAGCCTCCGTCGGGTTCGGCCTGGAGCCAATATACATATCTATAGCTGCCCTGGCCATAGGCCTCGGGACGAAATGCCCCCTTGCGGCCGACAGTCAGGTTTGTCTCATTCCCCTGTTCATCACGGTATTGGATTTGGGCACCAAAGGGGCCGATCCCCTGCCACACCAGTTCAGGTCGATCAATGCCTGACACAAAGCGCGCCCTGCTTCCAGCAGCTGTAAGTGAAGGGCTGCCTGTTCTGCCTCCGGCATCCGCCTTGTTAAGGTAGATATGCAGACTGTTGCTGTTAGGCGGCAAAGCGGACCAGGCAAAGTGCACTTCATCCCCAAAGGCAGCCACGGCTATGCTGCCGCCCTGCTGAATGTCCTGAACTGAGCCTGAGCCAACCTTGCGGGGAACACTCCAGCCTTCCCCCGTCCGCCTGCTGTAGACAATATCCACGCCTATCTGGGTCGTTTCCATCCAGGCCAGATGTACTGTCCCCTCTTCATCCACAAGGATACTTGGCCTCACTGACATATCCGGGGTGTCAGTGACTGTCTCGATCTGAACCAGCTCACCGCCTCTGATTTCAGCGCAGCGGATTTGGAAATACTGTTCACGCTCGGACCAGACTGCATGAATGGACTCATCCCCTTGATAGGCGGCCAAATCCTGGATCATATTTCTGGTTTCAAGCAAGACAGTGGATTCATGCCCCGCATAGGGGACCTCAAGGGCTGTGTAATTAACGCTGTTTATCTCGGGGGATCTTTCCAGCCACAGAATGTGGCGCCTGCCTTCATGATCCACTCCCAGACAGGCACTGTCAATTTCAGCTCTGTGCCGCAGAATCACTTCTTCAACCAATGCATCGCCCTGGAGAAGGCGATAGGTCAGGTCCAGCTCTCTGAAGTAAACTCCGTCGACACTGAGAAAACTGGTTCCCGAAGTATCGCTCACTGCATAAAAGCGGTCCGCGAAGATACTGGTCTTAAACAAAGGAGTAATCTCAGACCAGCCTTCCGGCCACACTTCAATGTAATCCCTCGCCAGAACAAGGGGGGAAAAAATAAGAAAAATTGCCAGTACACCAGCAATGCCTTTAACTCTATCCAGGTTCCTCACACCTTTCCCAAAGCATACACATACTTCTCTCCGGCAGCATGCTTTCCTGCACATTGCACTTGATTTCCGCAGCCGATTTTTCTATAATGGTAATCAGAAAGCGGATGTGGCTCAATGGTAGAGCATCGGCTTCCCAAGCCGAGGGTTGCGAGTTCGAATCTCGTCATCCGCTCCATTTTATGCTGGTGTGGCTCAATGGCAGAGCACGTCACTCGTAATGACGGGGTTGTGGGTTCAATTCCCACCACCAGCTCCATCTTCGCATAAGTCAAGGATGCCCTTCCCCGCGGAATGGGCATCCTTTTTGATTTTTGCCCAGCTCAGCTGATTGTCGCTTGCCTTTTACTGAATAAAGCCTTAAAATATTATTTACAAAGCAGGATGGAAAACATCCAGGCTTGTGCGGATGGCTTTAGGAAGGAGAATGATCATGAAGAAGCTGCTTCTCTCCCTCGTCTTCCTCTTGACATTGCTGGCAGCCGCGACACCCCTTCCCTGTTCTGCCCGGGACTACAATATTCAGTGGACCGATGACCAGCTTGCTTTTCTGGAAAAACGCCAGGTGATCCGCCTGGGTGTAGATCCCGGCTTCGTCCCCTTTGAGTTCATTGATGAAAATGGCCAGCATGTGGGAATTGCCGCGGACTACCTGGCTTTGATCAGTGAGCGGACAGGCCTCCAGTTTGAAGTGGTCCAGGGCCTGAGCTGGCCGGAAGCATACGAGGCGGCGCTGGAGGGAAAGATCGATGTCCTGCCTGCCGTCAGCAAGACTGAAGAAAGAGAGCAGCACTTCCTTTTCTCCGTGCCCTATTACTACTTCAAGCGCGTCATTGTCACCCAGGAGGATGAAAGCGAGATATCCAGCCTGGAAGATCTCCACGGACACTCAGTTGCGGTGCAGCGCAACAGTTCCCACCACAGTTACCTTCTGGCCCGCCCCAAGATCAACCTCAGCCTCTATGACTCTGTAGAAAGCGCCCTGACAGCAGTAGTGACAGGCGAAGAGAAGGCCTTTGTAGGCAACCTGGCAACCACAAACTATCTGATCCGTGCCCACGCCCTCACCAATCTCAGACTGATCTCCTTTGAAGCAGAAAAGGAGCAGGGCGTATATTTCGCGGTTCGCAAAGACTGGCCCGAACTGGTCGGCATCCTCAATGCAGCCCTGGACACTGTTACAGAAGAAGAAAGGCTGGCGATCTACAACAAGTGGATTGTGCTGAGTACGGACAGTTTCGATTTTGGCCGGCTTATCAGCATCTTGGCCGCCGTTGGCGGTGTAATAACTCTAATTCTGGCCATCTCTTTCTACTGGATTATAAAACTGCGCCGGGAAATCCAGCACAGGGTCCAGGTCCAGGCCGAACTGGAAAAAGCCACTCAGGAGGCCTATGAAGCGAATGAGGTCAAGTCCAGCTTCCTGGCCCGGATGTCACATGAAATCAGAACTCCCCTCAATGCCATCACTGGCATGGCTTACCTTTTGAAGAAGACCAACCTCACTCTAACCCAGAAAATGTATGCAGACCGCATCACCCAGGCATCCCAGGTCATGCTGAGCATTATCGATGACATCCTGGACTACTCCAAGATCGAAGCAGGCAAAGTGGAGCTGGAAAGAGTGTCGTTCAACATCGACCATCTGATTCAGGATGTAGTGAATATCGTGCTGCACAAAGTTGAAGAGCAAAAAATCGGCTTCCGCTTCGCCAAAGAGCCCTCAGTGCCAAGATGGTTTGTTGGAGATCCCAAGAGAATTAAGCAGATTCTGCTGAATGTCTTGAACAACGCCGCCAAGTTTACCGAAGAGGGCGAAATATCTCTGGACATTCGCCTGCTGGCCAAGGAAAATGAACTGCACCACCTCACCTTTGCCATCAAGGACACCGGCATCGGGATGGATCAGGAACAGTTGGAAGGTCTGTTCAGACCTTTCGTCCAGGGCGACAGCAGTATCAACCGGCGCTTCGGCGGTTCGGGGCTGGGCCTGTCCATTGTCAAGAGCCTTGTAGATTTGATGGGCGGCCAAATCCAGGTCTTCAGCACCCCAGGGGAAGGCTCAAGCGTCATCATCAGTCTGTCGCTGCCCATCGACAAGGACCAGGAAAGCGTCTACAGAGAGGCACTGTCTGGAGAGCCCTTCAAGGATGTCAGAGCCCTTGTTTTAGAAAAAAGCGGCGCCAACATGAATCTCCTCGAAAGCTGCCTCAGGGAGTTTGGCATACACTGTGAGCTGACCACCTCTCCGGCCAGCGCTCTGAGTATGCTGGAAGCCGCAGACGGCAGGTTTGCCCAGCCTTTTGACTTGGTGATCGTGGATTACGAAACCCCCAAGGAGGGGGGCTTCCAGTTCGTAGAAGTGATCAAGAGCAGCAGGAAGATCGTAAAGAAGCCAAAGTTCATTATGCTGCTGCCAATGATGAGGGAAGACCTCTTTGACAGCCTGGACGACTACGGCGTTGATATCGGCATCGGCAAGCCCATCATCCCTTCCGTCCTCCTCGACGCTCTTCTGGACATCTTTAACCTCAAGGCTGTCGGGGCAGCCCAAGAGGTTGAAGCCGCTAAGGCAGAACCGCTGCAGTTTATGGAAAAGTACACAGTGCTGGTGGCTGAAGACAACAAGACCAACCAGCTTCTGGTCCAGTCCCTCCTGCAGCAGATCGGCATCGACTGCATCCTGGCCTCCAACGGCAGGGAGGCAGTGGAGATTTTTGAGCAGCAACAGGAGCAGATTGCCCTGATCCTGATGGACCTGCACATGCCGGTAATGAACGGCTACGAAGCTGCTGAGGCCATTAGAAGGATGTCGCCCAGCGTGCCGATTGTGGCCATGACCGCCGATGTTGTCCTCGGCGTCAGAGAAAAGTGTGCAGAAAGAGGAGTTTACCATTATATCAGCAAGCCCTTTGAGCCGGATCACTTCCTCAGAACAGTCCGGGAACTCATTCTGGCCAACAAAGCTGAAGCTGCAAGACCCAACCAGCTTGATAAAGCTGCCGGTCTGCGAAACATGGGCGGCAGCCCGGAGATCTATGCCAAAGTTCTGGCTGAATATCTCAACGAAAACAAGAATACGGGAGGGCAGCTGCTGGAGGCAATAAAAGAGAAGCGATACGAGGATGCCAGGCAGATTGTTCACAAGATTAAGGGCAGTTCGGGAAGCATCGGTGCCGAGGCTGTCTACGAGCTGTCGACCCGCCTGCACGAAGCGTTAAAGAATCAAAAGGAGGAGCAAATAGAGTTTTTGGCGAAAGAGTTTACAGATGCATTGAGTGAGCTTCTTACTGAAATTGCCCAGCGGTGAACCCAGGGAAACGAGGAACGCTCAAAGGAGGAGGATCAATGGCAGCCAAAATCCTAGTCGTGGACGATTCAGCTTCCGATCGGGCGATCATCACCGGCATGCTGGAGGATTACCAGCTGCTGACTGCCTGCGACGGCATCGAAGCGATGCAAATGCTTAAGCAGCATGAAGACATTAACTTGATGATACTGGATTTGAACATGCCCAACATGGACGGATTTGAGGTGCTGGAACAGCTGCAGGCAGACAACAGGCTCTCCAAGCTGCGCACCATCATCCTGACTAATTACAATGAGCTGGAAAACGAGATGAAGGGCTTAAGAATGGGCGCGGTGGACTATGTGCGCAAGCCCATTCATATGGAGTCGCTGCGGGCAAGGATCGAAGTGCATGTTGAACTGCTGCGCATTCAGCTCATTATGGAGCAAAGATACCAAGACCAGCTGGCGACCCTGGAGACTATCTTCGCCAAGGCTCCCCTCGGCATCGCTGTCTGTTTTGGCAAGGAGCCCGGCGGAGCCCGGGAAAGGTTCAGCGTAAACGAAACCTTTGAGCAAATTACCGGCAGAACAAAGGAAGAGCTCTTTGAGCTGGGATGGGCTGCCATAACGCATCCTGATGATCTAGACGCTGAGCTGGAGTACTACAACCAGCTTTTGGCTGGAGAAATACATAACTATGTTCTGGACAAGCGCTTTGTCAGGCCTGACGGCTCCGTGGTGTGGGTGCACCTTTTGGCCACATCCCTTCATTTGTCGGAAACCAGCCGGCGCAACTATGTGATTCTAGCCCGGGACATTACGGATCAAAAAGCCATAGAAGAGCGGCTTGTCGAGAGCGAACGCAGCAAATCGGTTCTCCTGTCCAATCTTCCGGGCATGGCCTACCGCTGCAATTATGACCGGGACTGGACTATGCAGTTCGTCTCCTCCGGCTGCCTGGACCTTACCGGCTATCCTCCAGAAGCCCTGCTGTATAATAAGGAACTCTCCTTCAACGACCTCATTACCCCGGAGTACAGAGATTTGCTCTGGGAAAAGTGGGAGCAGATCCTGGAGAAAAGAGTGCCCTTTAGGCATGAGTATGAGATCACAACCGCGGACGGCACCCGCAAATGGGTTCTGGAAATGGGTCAGGGCATTTTCAATGATCAGGGCAGAGTGGAGGCCCTGGAAGGCATTATAATCGATATCTCTGACCGCAAAGAGATGGAAGACCGGCTCCGTTACATCAACGAACATGATGCCTGGACAGGTCTCTACAATCGCCGTTACCTCGAGTTTGTCCTGAACAGGGACAGTGAAAAACCTCTGTCTGAAAAAGCAGCCCTAATCAGCATCAACTTAAATGCGATGCACGCCCTGAGCCTTACCTACGGTTTCCATTACGGTCAGGACCTGGCCAAGCGAATTGCAGAGGAGCTGCAGCCAATCTGCAACGAGCGCTGTCTCTTGTTCAACACCCATGAATATCGCTTTGTCTTTTACAAGAAAGGATACAAGGACCTTCAGGAGCTATTCCGCTTATGTGAGCTCATAGACCATACGCTGGACCCCTTGCTGAGCATAGATCGGATCAACTTCGGCATCGGCATCATTGAACTTGACGATTCAAACCGGCACAACATAGAGCTTTTGCTTAAGAATCTCCTGATTACATCGGAAGAAGCGCTCCTTTTCAGCGGCGAAAGCGATGAGAATCAAGTATGCATCTATGACCAGGAGCTGGAGAGCAAGGTTTCCCGCCTGGAAACGCTGCAGCACGACCTGTCGCGCCTTGCCACCGAAGGCCACGAAGAACAGTTGTTTTTACAGTACCAGCCTGTACTGGACCTGCAGGAGAACTGCATCTGCGGCTTTGAGGCGCTGGCCAGGTATAACCATCCGGAACTGGGGCTGGTTTCACCCCTGGAGTTTATACCCATTATCGAGAAGACCAAGCACATCGTTCCCATTGGCAAGATCATCGCCAAAAAGGCCTGTGAATTTCTGCAGTCTCTGAAGCGGGCGGGCTACGGAGCACTCACCGTCTCAATCAATGTCTCTGTCATTCAGCTCTTAAGCAGACATTTCGTGGAAGAGCTGCTCCAGATCATCACCGGCGCCGAGGTGAATCCGGAACAGATTATGCTTGAACTTACCGAATCAGCGTTTTCATCGAACTTTTCGGAGATTAACAAGATCCTTGGACTGCTGCGGCAGTACGGCATTAAGAGCGCCATCGACGACTTTGGCACGGGCTACTCCTCCCTCTCCCGGGAACGGGAGCTCAATGTCGACTGCCTCAAAATCGATAAGTCCTTCATTGACAAGCTGATGCTGCTCAACCCTGAACAGACAATAACCAGCGACATCATCTCAATAGGTCATAAGCTTGGGCACTTTGTGGTGGCAGAGGGTGTTGAGCATAAAGAGCAGCTGGAGTACCTAAAAAGCAGCGGCTGCGACAGAATTCAGGGTTACCTGATCAGCAGGCCCCTTGACCCCCGCAAAGCGCTGGAATTCTTGCAGCAGTACAACCAGAAGGAGAAATAGACGAAGTAGAAAAGGTGCATATCCTGGGCAGGAATGCACCTTTTGGTTTGCTTTAGGGAACTTGGTTCTGGAGGTCAGTTGGGGGCCTGCTTTGGCTCTGGGCCTGTTCTAGTGCCTCTTTTGCAACCTGTTTGAAGCGTTCCCAGGTCTGGGTAGCTCCGGTGATATTGTCAACTTCGTCTGGATCCTGGGTCTCGATGAGCTGTTCCTCAAATCGTTCTGCAGATTCGGGTCCCAACGGATAGGGATAGTCCTCGCCTTTGGGATTTCCTTCCTGGTCTTTCTCAGCGAATTCTACCTCTGCAATGCGGGCGTCACGAATCACAATTTCAATCTCGCCATAGTATCCATGATCATCGGTATCTGTACGGGCAGTGTACGTACCGTCCTTCCATTGGCCTTCAGTTTCCTCATCGTCTGTTTCTGTCGGCATGGGCGGCGCAGGCGGCTGTATTGCCGGAGGACGTGATTGGTCGCCCTGTTCAGCCTTGCGCAGCGCATCCCTGGCTGCTTCGACAAAGCGTTGATGGGTCTGGGTTGCCCCGCTGATGCTGTCTACTTCATCAGGGTTTTGCGATTTGACCAGGCGATTCTCCAACTCATCATGGGACTGGGGTCCGAGCTGGTACGGGTAGTTTTCGTCCTTGCGCCTCCCCTCCTGGTCCATTTCTTCATACTGTGCCTCAGTTATCCGTCCGTCGGAGATCACGAGCTCAATCTCTCCGAAGTATCCCCGTTCATCCGGGCTCGAACGGCCCACATAGGTTCCATCCTGCCACTTGCTGTCGTCTCTGCGCTGAGCATTAATGTACATGGCGACACCCAACACAACCAGAAGCAAAATCACTATTCCTACAGTCCTGTTCACGCATCGTCCCTCCTTGTAGATAATATGAGTGAAAAAGAGGGTTCTTATGCAAAAAGAGTTCAACCGAAGTTGAACTCTTTACCGTCAAGTTTGGTACCCCCAAGGGGATTTGAACCCCTGTCTTCGCCGTGAGAGGGCGATGTCCTAGGCCACTAGACGATGGGGGCAAATGGTGAGCCATCCGCGACTCGAACGCGGGACACCCGGATTAAAAGTCCGGTGCTCTACCGACTGAGCTAATGGCTCTTTTCGCCACAGATGCTATGATAGCTCAGATCGAGCCGCTTGTCAAGGGCGTAAAAGATTTTTGTTTTCCTCAGCATCGCCTATCCCCAGCGACCCAGTTCAGGTACACGCTTGTTGATGCTCTGGCCTGTATGTTTATAGCGGTAGGTCCAGCGGCCGGAGCCCCGCACCAAAATGCTT
>JAAYSR010000240.1 GCA_012518325.1 Bacillota bacterium | reverse complement strand
GCGGATATGGCCAGCTCCGTCAAGAAATGCCTCAGCTCTTTGCGGGTGCTCTCACGGAGCTTGGCATCCAGATTGCTTAGGGGCTCATCGAACAAAATAACCTTAGGTTCGGCAACCAGAGCCCGGGCCAGGGCCACCCTTTGCTGCTGACCGCCGCTGAGATTAGTGGCAGGACGGTTTTCAAAGCCGTCAAGCTGCACCAGGGAAAGAATTTTCTTAACCTGTTTTTCGATCTCAGGCTTGGGAACCTTTTGCATTTGCAGAGGATAGGCTACATTGCCGAAAACCGTCATATGGGGCCAGATGGCGTAGGATTGAAAAACCATACCTAAGCCGCGCCGTTCCGGCGGCAGGGATATATCCTTGTCCTTGGACCACACAACGTCTTCGCCAATCTGAATCTCGCCCGAATCAGGGGATTCCAGGCCGGCAATACAGCGCAGAAGTGTGGTCTTGCCGCACCCTGAAGGCCCCAGCAGGGTCAAAATCCTGTTGGGCGGTGTAGTCAGGGTGACATTGTCAAGGGCAGTAACCTTTTCATCCTTTGACACGAACGTTTTCACGAGGTTTCTTACAGATATTGTGCCTTGCATAACAAATGCTCCTCCCTCCAGTATCTCACCTGTTATATTCCCTGCGGACCCTGATATTTCCTGTTTAATCAGGTTCTAGAAATTAAAGGGTTGCCGTAACCTTTGGAGAAGAAATGTATTAGCCAAATCTTGGAGAGGAAGGAGAGATAAAATGGCAACTCTAACCGCACTCCTCGCCACCTATTTGGGCCGAATTGTGCTGGCCGCCGTTATTTGGTTTGCAGGCAGGAAGCTGATCGGACTGGTGTTAGACGTTTTGGAGCGCAGATTGGAAAAAACGCAAATTGACACAACGCTCCATTCGTTCTTAAAGCCTCTGGTGAATATCACTTTGAAGGTATTGCTCTTCCTGACGGTCTTTGCCACGCTGGGCATCGAAATCACCACTTTTGCAGCTATACTAGGTGCAGCCAGTCTCGCAGTTGGGTTGGCTTTCCAGGGCAGCCTGTCGAACTTTGCCGGCGGAGTATTAATTCTGGTGCTCAAGCCTTTTAAGGTAGGTGACTTTATCGAAGCCGCGGGGTTTTCCGGCACAGTCCAGGAGATTCAGGTGTTCCACACCATTTTAAAGACTCCGGACAACCAGAAGGTAATTATTCCTAATTCTGATTTAAGCAATGCCAGCGCCATTAACTATTCGGCCTATGACACACGCCGGGCCAGCTTGGAGATCGGTGTTTCCTTCAATTCCGACATTAAGCGGGCCAAGGAAGTGATTCGCCAGGTTGCTGACGAAAATCCGCTAATACTCCAGGATCCCGAGCCCGTTGTGGCAGTAGGCGCCCACGGTGACCATGGCTACATTGTCACTGTTCGCCTCTGGGCCAAGAATGAAAACTACTGGGCTATGCGCTGGAGGTTCCTGGAAGAGGTTGTGGATGCCTTTAACAAAAATGGCATTGAGATCCCCTACCAGCAGCTGGATGTTCATCTCAGTTCCAATAAAGAATAAGAGCTTAGAAGCAGAAAATCCCCTTGTTAAACGGGGATTTTCCTTTTATAGACGATTTGCTGATGAACCTAAGAGACGTCTCAGTTTACAATTCAGCTTGCTGTATATCCTCTCGCGCAGCCAGGGCTCGGAAGAGGCGTTAACCGCATCTTCCAGGCTGAACCAGGCTACGCCGCTGTTTTCATCTGCTTTAATAGAAAGCTGTGCCGCCTCGTCAGCCTCCAAGAGGTAGGTAAGATTAAGATGCAGATGGGAGGAAACATACTTTCCGTTTTTTAGATGGCCGTCCACCGTCAGCACTTCCAGGGAAAAGATCTCAGGTATTACCGGATGCACTGTCTGCAGCCCGCTTTCTTCCTGCACTTCCTTGATGGCTACCTGGAGCAGGTCCTCTTCTCCGTCGGCGTGTCCGCCCATCCACGACCAGGAGTCGTAGATATTGTGGTAGACCATAAGCACTTTTGTCCTTTGAAGATTCACTACCCAGGCAGAGGCAGTCAGATGTGCCTCCAGGTTCTCTCGGTGGAGAACATTCTTACCCT
>JAAYSR010000239.1 GCA_012518325.1 Bacillota bacterium | reverse complement strand
TGGTGCGCGCGAGAGGATTCGTGGCGCACTTTTTTTGCCTCTAGGCGGGCCGCTGGGCAGATAATGCTTTGCGGAAAAGGGATGGGGGATAAAAGGTGGAATTAGTCAAATTGATCAAGTTGATCGAGGGCCTGTCCCTCACACAATTTTGAGGTGATCGAGATGCTGGCTGTAATTGAGAATGTCCATGTCTACGCCCCGGAGGATCGAGGGGTGAATGATCTGGTTTTATGCTATGATAAGATTGTGGAAATCGGCAAAGGTTTGTCTGCTGCTTATCCAAGGGCAAGAAGGATCGACGGCAGAGGGCTTCTGGCCGCCCCCGGCTTTATTGATCAGCACGTTCATGTGACCGGCGGCGGGGGCGAAGGAAGCTTTAAAACCAGGGTTCCGGCCCTTAGGTTTACAGACTGTGTCCGGGCCGGCGTTACCACCCTTGTGGGGGTGTTGGGCACCGACGGCATTACCCGCAGTGTAGAAGACTTGGTGGCTAAAACCAAGGCTTTAAGGGAAGAGGGGATCACAGCCTATTGTCTCACAGGCTCCTATCAGTTCCCAGCAAGAACCCTCACCGGCGATGTCAAGAATGATATTGCTTTCATTGAAGAGGTTATCGGGGTTAAGATCGCCCTGTCCGACCATCGCTGCTCCCATCCAACTAAGGAGGAGCTGATCAGATTAGCCAGTGATGTGCGTATGGCCTCTCTAATCAGCGGAAAGCCAGGGCTGGTTACGATCCATATGGGGAGGGGCAGGAGGCAGCTTGATCTGATCTTTGAGATCCTGGAGGAAACAGATCTGCCCATTAAACACTTCCGTCCGACTCATGTGGGTAAGTTGGGGGAGGCAGCTGTACGCTTTGCTAAAATGGGCGGCTATCTAGATTTCACCGCCACTGCCGAGCCGAAGGATGCTGCAGGAGATATCACCGCTGCGCTGCAGGCCGGTGCTCCCCTTGACCGTATCACGCTTAGCTCAGACGCCAATGGCAGCCTGCCTAAATGGAATGAGCAAAATGAGATGATCGGCCTTTGTGCTGCTTCGATGCAGTCGTTGCCGGGAGTGATTCGGGAATTGATCCAGGCGGAGCGACTGCCAGTGGCGGATGCCCTCAGCCTGGTGACGGTTAACGTTGCGAAGGCCCTGGGGCTTGAGGAAAGCAAGGGCAGGCTGGAAGTTGGCTTTGACGCAGATCTTCTGCTTATGGATGAAGATCTTGGGCTTGATACCGTCATCGCCCGGGGCAAGGTGTTGATGCAGGGCGGTAAGCTTCAGGTTCAGGATACTATTATGCTGGATTGAATTCAAAGAACAGGAAAGGTCAAACTGATGGGGAAAGAACGGAAACAGAGATATTTTCAGCTGTCTGACTATGTGGTCTTGGCTATGCTCGCCGGCATGGGCATTGCCAGTAAAGTAATTATTGTGCCCCTGGCACAGGCAATCACAGGGCCCCTGTTCATTCCTGGAGGCGTTGTGGCCGGAGGGTTTTACATGCTGTTTCTGATCCTGGGAACGGCAATTACAGGCAAGCTGGGCGCCGCCCTTTTGACGGCTCTGATCCAGGCAGTGCTGGTTACAATTACCGGAACCTTCGGCTCCCATGGGGCTGCAAGTCTCATCACTTATACTCTGCCAGGTTTGGCAGTGGAAGCTTGGTTTTTCTTCAGCAGGCACCGAGGCTGCTGCCCCTTTTGCTGTTTTGTGGCAGGCATGATAGCCAACATGGCGGGAACATTCGGGGTAAACCTGGCGATTTTTAACCTTTCCCTTGTGCCTTTGCTGCTGTCTATTGCTGCCGCAGCCCTTTCCGGAGGCTTGGGCGGCCTTCTGGCCAGCAGCATCGTAAAGGGTTTGGAGAAACTGGACCTACTATCACATCGGTAAAAGGAGATTAGAATAAGATGGCAAAGAGAACGAAAAAACAAACCCTGGGCATTGTGCTTGTCCTTGGCATACTGGTTATTGCCGTAGGCGTATTGGCCCACCTTAACCGCGGCGATCTGGAGCTGAAGAAAGAGCTGGAAATGCAGGCCGAGTTCCTTTTGAAGCACCCCGGCGGAGAAGAGCGTGTTGGGATGCAGGATATTCTGGACCTGGCACCTGTTGAATTCACAACTGTGATGCGCACTGGAGCTGGCTCTAGGGATGCAGACTTCACAGGCGTGGAACTGAGGAAAGTGTTAGAGAAGTTCAAGATAGACCTTCGGGCGGATGCAGCTGTGGAGGTCAAAGCTTCGGACGGCTATACCTCTGCCTTCAAGGGCGAGGAGATTCTGGAGCCGGAAAGCGTCTATATTACCATCGCCATGGACGGCGAGGCACTGAAGCCTAAGGGAGAAGGCGGATTTGGGCCCTATTACTTAGTGATCAGGGACAGCGAGTTCGCCCAGCGCTGGGTTAAGTTTATGGAGGAGATAATCGTCAGGTGAACGCCCTAGAAGCACGGCAGATCAGCTTTTCCTATCCAAAATCTAAGCTCTTGTTCCGCGAAGTGAACATCAGCCTCCGGCAGGGAGAATGCGTAATATTGCGGGGGCCATCCGGCTCTGGCAAAACCACTTTGGCTTATATCCTGGCGGGCATCATTCCCCGCTCCATACCGGGGGAAGTTGAGGGCGAGGTGCTGCTCTTTGGCCAGGAGATGCGCACCCTTTCCTTGGCCGCCATTGTACAGCAGGTGGGTGTGTTGTTTCAAGA
>JAAYSR010000238.1 GCA_012518325.1 Bacillota bacterium | reverse complement strand
GTGTCATCATTATCATGCGGAAGTGGCGGAATTGGCAGACGCGCAAGGTTGAGGGCCTTGTAGGAGCTAATCCTGTAAGGGTTCAAGTCCCTTCTTCCGCACCAGTTTCCCAAAGTAAATACGGAGCCGTGGTGTAGCTGGTTAACACGTCGGCCTGTCACGCCGAAGATCGCGAGTTCGAATCTCGTCGGTTCCGCCATTTTTTTGGGGTGTCGCCAAGTCGGTAAGGCACAGGACTTTGACTCCTGCATTCCCTGGTTCGAGTCCAGGCACCCCAGCCATCTGGCCCAGATAGCTCAGTCGGTAGAGCAGAGGACTGAAAATCCTCGTGTCGCTGGTTCGATTCCGGCTCTGGGCACCATCATCGGTTCCTTAGCTCAGTTGGTTAGAGTGCTGCCTTGACATGGCAGAGGTCACTGGTTCGATTCCAGTAGGAACCACCATTTAAAAAATGCCCCCATCGTCTAGCGGCCTAGGACACCGCCCTTTCACGGCGAAGGCACCGGTTCAAATCCGGTTGGGGGTACCATATATGGGCCCATAGCTCAGTTGGGAGAGCGCTTGAATGGCATTCAAGAGGTCGTCGGTTCGATTCCGTCTGGGTCCACCAGCTAAAACATAGTAAAGACCGTGTACAGCGGTCTTTTTTTCATTGTCTGGAAAGAGGAATCGGGGGAGTGTCAGTGAATTAACAATCTGGAGGATCCGGAACAGCTGATTATAAGTGTTTTTCTATGACTTTTTAATCTGCTTTTAATGTGGCGCAAACTGGCTTTAAAGCCCGCCCCTGTACAATCAAAGCATAAAAACTTCTGAAAGGGGTATGAGCATGAGCATGGATAAACTTGAGCAGATTGAAAAACTGAGGGAACGTGCACAGGTAAGTTACGACGAGGCAAGGGCTGCCTATGAGGAGGCAGGGGGGGATCTTCTGGATGCCCTGATCATCCTGGAGAAGCAGGGTAAAGTAGCCCCGCCCAAGGGCGATGGTTATCACCGCAGCGAACAGACTGTTTCTGAAACGGCGCAGGAAGAGAAAGAGGATCAGTCCCAGGGACGTAGAACCAAAAATGAAGAGGCAACGAACAACTTCAAAGAAACCCTGGAGAAAATCTGGAAGTTCTTCTCAGGCCTAATCAAGAAGGGCAATGAAACCAGCTTTGAAATCCTCAAGGACAAAGAGCATATGGCCAGCTTTCCTGTGACGGTATTGGCCATCCTCCTCCTCTTTGCACCTTGGGTTACCTTGCCGCTGATCGTCAT
The DNA here is from genome assembly GCA_012518325.1 of Bacillota bacterium. Lineage (GTDB taxonomy): Bacteria > Bacillota > Limnochordia > Darwinibacteriales > Darwinibacteriaceae > UBA5420. Next base: position 2,512 of record JAAYSR010000238.1, on the reverse strand, counting down.
CGGACTGTTCTTTGGCTTTCACTACCAGTTTGTGAGCAACAACAGCGACAAGGACAGCTAAGTCAGACTGAAAGGAAGGGCAGTGCATGAAAACCAGGATTCTCATCATTGAAGATGAAGAGAAGTTTGCCCGTTTCGTGGAGATGGAGCTGACCTATGAGGGCTATGAGGTCGGCAAAGCCCAAGACGGGCGGACGGGTTTGGAAATGGCTGAATCAGGAGATTATGACCTGATCCTCCTGGATGTCATGCTGCCGGGACTCAGCGGTATGGAGGTATTGCGGCGCCTGAGGCGCACATCCTCCGTACCGGTGATCATGCTCACTGCAAGGGACAGTGTTATGGACAAGGTTGCGGGCCTGGACAGCGGCGCGGATGATTACATTACTAAGCCCTTTGCCATTGAAGAGCTTTTGGCCCGCATTCGCACTGTGCTTCGCAAAGCGCCTCCGGCGAGGCCCAATGACAATGTGCTGGCTGCCAAGGGGGTAGAGCTTGACCCAGCCAGCCGACAGGTGACTGTTCGGGGTACGCCGGTTGACTTGACGAAGCGGGAGTTTGATTTGCTCCAGTTCTTGCTGGAGAATAAGGGGATTGTTCTGTCCCGGGAGACCATTTTGGAAAAGGTATGGGGTTTCGACTTTGAAGGGGAAACCAATGCAGTAGACGTCTATGTACGTTTCTTGCGCGGAAAGATTGATGAGGTTTTTGGCATCAAACTGATTCTGACTATTCGGGGCGTGGGGTATGTGATCCGCGATGAGTAAAAAACAGGAAAAGGTTCACACCATTGGCTTTTCCATTGTCTCCAAGTTGAATGTACAGCTCTGGGTGCGCTCCTTGGGGCTCTTTATGGTGTTGAACCTTGTGTTTTTGGCAGCCAGCGGAGTGCTGCTGTTTGTGCTGGGGGAGCGCAAGGCTCTTCAGGCTGTGCAGCATGTAGAGCTTTACGGTATGCCTGCGGAAGGTGAAAGCAGGTGGCTCCTGGAACAGGGGCTCGAGATCGTGCCCGCAGCGCCGCTAAAGCAAGGCTTTGCCCTGCCGAACTGGGTCCAGGAGGCATTTCCCCCTGAAACCCGGGGAGCATTGAGGATGGTGCATCTGCCGAGGACAGAGGATGTGCCGCTTTTTTATCTCCTTGACAGCCTCCGCTATCAACTGGAGCTGGACATAGGCGAAGAGCCGATTGCAGTCATTATTCATTATTCTTCATTGATCTGGGTGTTGAAGACTCTGTTCCTGGTGCTGTTAGTGGCCCAGCTGCTGAATCTCTTCAGAATGATGATCACCAGGGCGGATCTTATTCGCCAGGTGCTGAGGCCCATCTCCGAGCTGACTCAACAGGCCCAGACCCTGTCCCAGGAAAAGGGGCCCCTGTCAGTGGGGGAAATGCAGGCCCTGGCCGGGACCCTCGATGAAATCAATGCCGCCCGCCTTGATACGCGCATTGACTTGGACGGAACCCAGGATGAGCTGAAGGAACTGGCTGTGGCCATCAACAGGCTCCTGGAACGCATCAATGAGTCCTACCGCCTGCAGGCCCGCTTTGTCTCTGATGCTTCACATGAACTGAGAACTCCCATTGCTGCGATTCAGGGCTATGCGAACCTGCTTGATCGCTGGGGAAAGAATGATCCCGATGCGCTGCAGGAGTCCATCGATGCTATCAAGGAAGAAGCGGCGAACATGAAGGATCTCGTGGAGCAGCTTCTCTTTTTGGCCAGGGGAGACAACAATACTATGCATTTAGATTTGGAACGCTTTGATCTGGGCAGCCTGGCTGAGACGATTTACCGTGAAACCGAAATGATTGACGGAGGCCATGTGTTCAAGCTTGAAGTTGGCGAGGGTTTCGTCTTTGCCGATCAGGGTCTGGTGAAGCAGGCCGGCCGCATCTTAGTGGATAACGCCATCAAGTATACTCCTGCAGGGGGAACGATTCGGATCATGGTGACTGCTTCAGAGGGCAAGGTCTGGTTTACTGTCCAGGATTCCGGGATCGGCATTCCTCCTGATGACATTCCCTACATTTTCGATAGGTTTTATCGGGCGGATGAATCAAGGGCCAGGGCCACAGGGGGAACGGGTCTGGGCTTGTCCATTGCCAAATGGATTGCAGAGCGCCACGGCGGCTATTTGGAAGTATTAAGCCGAGAAGACTTCGGCAGCCGCATTTCTCTGGTTTTGCCCCAAAGCGATCCTATTTGAGTTCCGGATCGCTGTTGGGCACTAAGAATTCTTCCATGTTCTTGTCCATGGTGGTGGTGTCGCCTTCAATCAGAGTGATTAGCCCTTCCTCTTCCAGAAGGGTGACTACATTAAAGAGGGAACGGCGCTGTTCTTCTGAAAGACTGTTTACAAAGGCGTTAATCTCTTCCGGCGTTGCGTTGTTTTCGAACCGAACGCCTCCGTATTTCAGATACTGTTTGGGCATGGCGATTCTCCTTTCAGCCTTAGTCTGTGCACTATTTCCATCTTTACGCATTCTGTCAGCGTCAGCTCCTTAGAAGGG
>JAAYSR010000237.1 GCA_012518325.1 Bacillota bacterium | reverse complement strand
TGATAACGAAGTAGACGTTATCTACTGGTACAATATGAATTTCCAGGTTGTCTACTCCGCCTTTGAACATGACTTAGGCTGGGTTGCACCGCCCACAAATCCCATCCATTCCTTCGCAGCCTCGGACCAGACGGAGTGGATAGAGGGCATTCGCCAGGCTGAAGGCTCTGATGACTATTATAAATACGGGTATGCCAAGGGTCCAACAGGACAGATCGTTCAGGTTGGGATTCTGGCCAACAACGTGCAGCAGCTGACGGATCAGTTCAGCTACCAGAGTGTGGTTGACGATTTGGCGGAATCTGCAGGCATCGTTTATGCCGCTGTAATTGATAAGGACCGTGTCAACATAGCCCACAGCAACGCCGGCCTCATAGGCACGGTAACCGATCATGAAGGTGTGGTTGCTGCAGCCCAAAAGGGCGAGCGCTATGCAGCGGAGTTTTTCTATGAAGCTGAAGGCGCCAACGTCTATGATGTACTGCTGCCCCTGGTGGTTGACGGGGAACACGTAGGCGCAATCAACATCGGACTCTCTATGGCAGACGTCTACCGTTCAGTTCGGGAAGAGCTGATTGTCATTGTAACGATTGGTGCAGTCGCCCTTGTTCTCCTAGGCGGAATTCTGCTCTTCATTTCCCTTGGCATTGTCAGATCCCTTGAAGCCAACCAAAAGCAGCTTGCAAAAATGGCTTCCGGGGACTTCAGCACCAAGATTGATCCTAAGTATCTCAACCTCCAGGATGAGCTGGGCGAGATGGCCAGGGCGGTAGAGAACACCAAGAATGCAATTAAAGATGTGCTCAATGAAATGGCCCAGACCGCACTGCATGTGGCAAGCACGAGCCAGGAGCTCTCTGCCTCTACCGAAGAGACCAGTGCCTCCATTGAGGAAATCGCCAGCACCAGCAATGAGTTTGCCTCAACGGTGGAACAGATGAACAACAACTCCCAGCGCATGGTCGAGTCAGCCAACCAGATTCTTGACTCCACCACTGCAGGCAGCCAGGGAGTTACCCAGGCCATCAGCAGCACTGAGGAACTGAAGGATGTCATGCGCCAGATCTCCACTACCGTGGAAACCCTCGGCAAAGAATCCCAGGAGATTGGCGAGATTGTAGAAGTGATTACCAGCATCGCGGATCAGACCAACCTCTTAGCCCTTAACGCAGCCATTGAAGCCGCCAGGGCAGGGGAACACGGTCGGGGCTTTGCAGTTGTGGCAGATGAAGTGCGCAACCTGGCTGAACAGTCAGCCCACTCCACAACCCGGATCATCGACCTGATCCAGAGCATTCAGGAGGAGACAAAGCGCACCATTCGCGGCATCGAGCAGGGCGTAGACCAGGCAGAGAAAAATGCTGAGATTGTCAACAGAACTGGTGCTTTGATGAATGAGATCATCGACTCGGTGAACAGCATTATCGGCCAAATTGAGGAGCTCTCCAAGGGCATTACCGAGATCCTGACCGGCAGCCACGAGATGGCGGCCACAACAGAGGAGCAGTCTGCCTCCATCGACAGCATTGCAGCCTCTGCCCAGGAGCTCAGCAATATGTCTGAACGCCTGCAGGATATGGTGGCAAAGTTCAAGCTGATCTAGAATAGACATAAGCAAAAAAAGAAGAACAAGATGCAGAACCCGCGGACCGTATTGGCTGCGGGTTCTGCATCTTGCTGCTGCCAGCCCGATAAGAGTGGAGGAAGGAGGATTCTGAGTTGGTGCATCAACCCGGCTATCTCCTGCTTGACAGGAAAGAACTCAAAGAGAGAGTGGAAGTCGCTAACAGACACCTTACAGAGTGCAGGCTGTGCCCGAGGGAGTGCGGAACTGGACGCGCCAGTGGGAAAGGCTTCTGCCAGGCAGGTGCAGAGCTTAAGGTATCCAGCTTTGGCCCTCATTTTGGGGAAGAGAGTGAACTGGTGGGCAGAAGAGGTTCCGGAACGATCTTTTTCGCCCACTGCAACCTCCGCTGTGTGTACTGCCAAAACTATGAGCTCAGTTTCGGGGGAGAAGGCTCTGTTTGCACCAGCGAACAGCTGGCAGCCATGATGCTGATCATTCAGGACCAATATGGCTGCACAAATATCAACTTGGTGACCCCGACGCACTATGTTCCCCAGATCCTAGAGGCAGTTTATCTTGCCACGGGCAAGGGGCTTCGCCTTCCCATTGTTTACAACTGCGGCGGCTATGAAAGCGTTGAAACTCTTAAGCTGCTGGAGGGGATTGTAGATATCTACATGCCGGATCTAAAGTACAGTTCCGAGAAGTGGGGAAGGGACTATTCCCAGGCAGCCGATTACTTTGCCAACGTCCGCCTGGCACTTCTCGAAATGGACCGGCAGGTAGGGGGCCTGAAGCTGGATGATCAGGGGTTGGCTTACAGGGGACTTCTAGTGCGGCATCTGGTTCTCCCCGGCGGGCTGGAGGAGACCAAAGGAGTGTTGGACTTTATCAAGGAGGAGCTTACACCTGACACTTTGGTCAACTTGATGGACCAGTACTATCCAAGCAACAGGGCCTTTGCATATCCTGAGCTGAGCCGCAGGCTGACAGAAAAAGAGTTCAGCGAAGCGCTTAGCTATGCGAAGGAGCTTGGCCTTAGACTTGCCAGGTGAACAACCGGCGGGAAAACCCAGGACCTCCATGAATACCCGCTAGGAAAACTCATCCAGCAGAATGTAGAAGTCGATTTTAGACTGGTCTGCGTCTTCGATTCCATAGATCTGTAAAAATGGTCCGGTCCAGTCATCAGACCCCAGATTATGCCGCAGTGATCTGATCGCCAAGGCGATATCCTGGTAACGGTCGGCAACGCCTGCCCGTCCAAGATCAATAAAACCGCTGACTTTGCTCCCCTTTAAGATGATGTTAGGCAGGCAATAGTCGCCGTGGGTAAAGACAAGGTCCTCAGTGCCTGGTATTCCCTCAAGGAGTTTGGCATAGAGCTCAGCAGCCTTTAAACCTCGGTTTTCATCCTCAAAGTCGTCTTCGTCAACCAGGCCCCGTTCAACATTCAGCCGTGCCTTTTGCAGCTTGAATGACAGTGTCTGATCCAAAGGGCAGCCCGATATATCAATACTGTGGATCTGCCGTAAACCCTCGGCAAGGCATCTGACCATGTCCTTGGGATTGGCCAGGTACTCCTTTTGCGTGCAGTCCCGCCCCTCGATTTCCGACATCAAAAGGAACTCCTTATCCCCAAGCTTTTCGTAGTAATGTACCTTGGGAACAGGGAGCCTCCCCTGCAGCCACTCCAGCACTTTCACTTCATATGCCAGGGGCTCAAGGTCATTGTATGGTGCGATCTTAAGATAGCACTTAAGTCCTTGGACATAAAAAACAAAGGAACTGGAACAGCCCAGGGTGTTCCGGACAAGTTCTCGGCTGCCGATCATGCGCTTCAGCTCACTGGGGAG
>JAAYSR010000039.1 GCA_012518325.1 Bacillota bacterium | reverse complement strand
TTGAACGAGCCCCGCCCTTTACCCCGCACCACACTTTTGCTGCCCAAGGCCAAACCTCCGGTCTTGCTGGTGGAAGTTGGATTTATGTCTAACCCTAAAGACTTGGAGAAACTGGGGGATCCCCAGTTTAGAGCCAATGTAGCCCAGGCCCTGTGTGCGGGCATTCTGCGCTTCCTGGAGTGGCGTGAAAGTGAGCAGAGTGAGCTTAGTCCTTAAGGAGAGCCGCCAGCCTGTGAATAACCTTGTTCAGGAGAGGTATAACTTCCAGGAGGTATTCGTCGAAATCACGGGGGGCGGTGTTGTCCGCCTGATCGGAAATGGCACGCAGAATCAGGTGGGGGACCGAGTTAACGCTGGCAACCTGTGCGATGGCTGCACCCTCCATCTCCACACACAGCGCTTCGGGGAAATGAGCAGTGATTTCCTGCCTTTGCTCCAGGGAGCTGACGAACTGATCCCCTGATACAATCAGGCCGCGGTGAATCTTCTCAGGTGCAAGCACTTCTTTTGCTGCACGATGGGCAAGCTCCAGCAAGTGCGGATCCGCTGTGAAGGTGCTGGTTGCCAGTCTGGGGATAACCCCCTTGGCATAGCCGAAATTTCGCACATCAAAGTCGTGCTGGATCGATGAGGTTCCCAGGACTAAATCTCCAATCCTGACTTGAGGGCTGAGCCCGCCCGCGACACCGCTGTTGATCAGAAATGACGGGTTATAGCGGTCGATTATGTATTGGGCAGCAAGGGCGGCATGCACCTTGCCAATTCCGCACCGGACCACGACGGCCTTTTGGTCAGCCAGATAACCGGTGAACACAGGCAGATCTTGAAACGGGGAGCTGTCCAGAGCTGCCGATGTCAGGGATTGGCTCAAAGCCTCTACTTCTTCATCCATTGCTCCAATGATCGCAATGTGACGTTCCATACTTATCACCTCCTGTCCAGTCTATCACAAAGGTAATGGCGAGGGAAGGTAACCAAAGCTCCCTGTCGTATTGTAATGTAGTTGAAGTCTTTTTATCGAGGAGATGACCCAAACATGAAGCCATTGAATTTCAATTACAACTATGCAGCTCCTTTTGTTGCCCAGAAAGAAGTGGATCAGCTGGCACCCGCGATTAAGCTAGCCCACCAGCAACTCCACGACGGCACCGGCCCAGGCAGCGATTTTCTGGGCTGGCTGGACCTGCCTGTAAAATACAACCGTGGGGAGTTCGAACGGGTCAAACAGGCTGCCAAGCGCATTCAGGAAACTTCAGAGGCTTTGATTGTGATTGGCATTGGCGGCTCCTATTTAGGCGCCCGGGCTGCGATTGAACTGTTAACCCACTCCTTCTACAACATGCTGGATTCCCAGGCCCGCAAAACGCCCAGGGTATTCTTTGTAGGACATGCCATCAGCGACATTTATCTGCAGGATCTTATGGAACTGGTGAAGGATCTGGACTTCTCCATCAACGTGATCTCCAAATCTGGAACGACCACGGAACCTGCCATTGCCTTCCGTGCCTTTAAGACGCTGTTGGAGGAAAAGTACGGAGCTGAAGGTGCCCGGGAACGGATCTATGTAACTACAGACGCCGAAGAAGGCGCCCTGAGACAGATGGCGGATGTGCAGGGCTACACCTCTTTCGTGCTGCGTCACGATATCGGCGGACGCTATTCAGTGTTGACCCCTGTGGGAATTCTGCCCATGGCTGTGGCCGGAATCGATGTTGATGAGGTAATGGATGGCGCAAGGGCGGCCCATGGCTGGTTCCAGTCGCCTGAAGTGGCAGAAAACCAAGCCTATCAGTACGCAGCGCTCCGGAACATTTTCTATCGCAAGGGTAAGACTACGGAAATTCTTGTGAATTATGAACCCTCGCTGCAATACTTCAGCGAATGGTGGAAGCAGCTGTTCGGTGAAAGCGAAGGGAAGGACCAGAAAGGAATCTTCCCGGCCAGTGTCAACTTTACCACGGATTTGCATTCCATGGGGCAGTTTATCCAAGACGGCACCCGCAACATCTTTGCCACAACACTCTGGGTGAGTGAAGTGGACAGACGGTATGAAATTCCCAGTAGCGCAGAAGACGGCGACGGTCTCAACTATCTGGCAGGGAAAACCCTGAGCTATGTAAACCGCCGGGCATTTCAGGGAACGGTTCTGGCCCATACCGATGGGGGAGTGCCCAATCTAGTGCTGGAGATTCCAACAATAAGTCCGTTCTATTTCGGCTCACTGGTCTACTTTTTTGAGAAGGCCTGCGCTGTCAGCGGATATCTGCTGGGTGTAAATCCCTTTGATCAGCCCGGTGTTGAGGATTACAAGGCTAACATGTTTGCTTTGCTAGGCAAACCAGGCTATGAATCCCGGCAGAAAGAGCTGCAAGAAAGGCTCAAATAGGAGGATCCCCATGAAGCAGGAGCTTTACCCTTTAACGTTTCATCCTGTTTATAAAGAGAAAATCTGGGGCGGCAGGAGGCTGGAGAAACTTTTCGACCGCAGGCTGCCTGAGGGCTTAATCGGAGAGAGCTGGGATGTGGCTGCCCATCCTAACGGAATGAGCGTTGTTGATCGGGGGCCTTTGTCCGGCTCCAACCTCGCTCTTCTGGTGGAGGAATATAAGGAGGAGTTAGCAGGGGGAGACAGGTTTCCCCTCCTCCTTAAACTCATTGACGCACAGCAGGATCTCTCTGTACAGGTTCACCCCGACGATGATTATGTCAGGCGGTTTGCCAAGGAGCGCTGGGGCAAAACTGAAATGTGGTACATTCTCCAGAGTGATCCCGGCGCCTGGATTATCTGGGGCTTACAGCCAGGGGTAACCAGGCGCGACTTTGCCCGGGCTGTGGAAACGGGCGGAGAAGCGATTCTGGAGTGCCTGAACAAGGTGCCTGTGCAGCCCGGCGAAGTTTATCCGATTTCTGCCGGCCTGGTTCACGCACTGGGGGCAGGGGTTGTAGTGGCAGAGATCCAGCAGAACTCCGACACCACATTCCGGGTTTATGACTGGGATCGGACAGACGATCAGGGCAAGGCCCGGGAACTCCATGTTGAGCAGGCTTTAGAGACGATTGACTTTTCAGAACACGCCCTTGATCGTGATTATCAGTTCGCCCGCTGCGCCGAGCACTTTCATCTGGAGGTGCTTGACCAGCCGCAACATTACGGGCTGAACCTGGCAGAAGGATTTAAGATCCTCACCAGCCTGGAAGGGAGTGCAGAGATTGTCTGGAACGGGGGAACACTTAACTTAGTGCCAGGCCAGTCATGCTTGGTGCCTGCAGCCCTTGACAGGTGCATGTTGAGCGCTGATGGCAAAGTTATGTGCTGCAGCAGTACGAAAGTGGAGTAGAGCTATGTTTTGCAGGCATGTTCTCATTCTCTTGCCGGTTATTGTGGCAGCCGCAGAGCTTGCCAGTCCCATGTTTCCTCTGGCAGGGCATCGGATCTGTCTGGCTTTGCTGGCTGCAGTCTTTGTACTCGCGCCGAAAAAATGCGGGCTCGGCGATTGGCGGAAGGTTGTCAGTGCAGCGCTCCTCAGCGCAGGCGGAGCTGTGGCCACCTTTCTGCTGGCAAACAGCTTTGGCATGGGGGCCCTCATAGCCTCGGCCGTTGTGGGTCTTTTGGCAGCGATGTTTTTCGAAGAAGATCCCCAGCTTGTAGTATATCTCGGAACATTTGTCGGCATGACTTCTACCTATCGTTTTCCATCCCTGATGCTCGTGATTGCTGCGGGATTAATCGGGGG